>JAUVRF010000070.1 GCA_030597775.1 Methanobacteriota archaeon
CGACCAGTCCATCCAAGTCTCATTTGGGAAGGCCTCACCCGTGGACCGGATTAGAGAGGCCCACATATCAATGCCGGTTGGGGGATAGTTGAAGACATTGCTCAGCTTCAACAGACCATTCTCGACGGTGATCAAACCGTCGTCCGTGACGACAACCCACAAATCCGTGTCCAGCTGGGTACCGTCGAACTCGTCGCTCCAGGAGGCCTCTTGGACGAAGAGCACGCGTTGCTTGTTAAAGCGAACGTTCATCAGCTCCTCATATCCCAGCTGCGTCATGTTCAGGAGGATCTGGCCAGACTCGTACTCCGTCCAGCCCTCCACGGTCACCTCAGGGGAGGTGTGAAAGCCCCCGTTTTCTGGACTGGTGATGCCTATTGAAAGCCCCTCTTCTGCCAACGTCAACGAAGCGCAGGCCATACCTACGACGACGAACATCAATGCTGCAAGTGGTACCGCTATCCCTGATCTATCCACATAAACCACCTGCAATTACATCAGCCACGTCCCATATGTACCTTTCGTCGATGGACCGTGCTAGGTCTCTGGCCACGCTGACCTATTTGCTTCATTTTAAATATGGTGACCGAAATATACAACTACGTCGGTGGGTGATGATTACCGGCCGGGGGTCTTATTTGATGGAAAGAAGGTCTTTGGCTTCCAAGGGGTTGCCTCTACTCTGTACTTTTCTCGTGATCATGCTACTTTCAGCACCTGTCATCTCGACGCGGGCGGAGGGCATCCCAGCCACTCTCAGGCACTTCGGGTCGGGGCAGGTCACCCACACCGTGAACCTCACTCAGGTGTACGGCGGCGATGATACCAACCTCACGATCTTGCTCCCGAAGCGGTCGTATGTCCTGGGAGCGAGAATGGACCTCGACGGTACCGCATACGAGGGAGCGAACCGGGTCCATTCACTGAACAATACGACCGACTTCGAGAATGGCGTCCAGACCCCCCCAGACAATTTCGTGTGGGACAATGAGGGTTTCCACCTTGCCACGGATACCATCTCCCTGTTCGAGGAGGAGATCGACATCGATGCCGGGACCAACGTCCAGGCCGTCGTGACCGGGGACTTCAACGGTGATGGCAGGGACGACCTCGTTGCAGCCAATTACGAAGCGGACACCGTTTCGGTCTTCTACCAGAACGCATTGGGCTCGTTGTCCTCGAAGACGGACCTGGCCACTTCGGACCAGCCGCGATGCCTCGCGATGGGGGACTTCAACAACGACGGGAGGGACGACTTCGCCGTGGGCTCGTACGGCGGCCGGAGGGTCGAGTTCTTCTATCAGAAGGCCGCCGGGGGATTCACCAAGGACACCTACAGCGCTAGCATAACCGTCCAGGACATCGCCACGGGAGACTTCAACAGCGACAACCGTGACGATGTCGTCCTGGCCAGCAACAGCAAGAGCGCCGTAACAGTTATCCAGAGCGCTTCGGGAGGATTCTCCACCGGCCAGACCTTGATTGTGGGGGAAACTGGTAGCTTCTACTATAGCCACGACGTCCGCGGTGTCGCGGTGGCCGACTTCGATAGTGACGGACGGGACGACGTGGTGTTCGCCACCTGCGGTAGGTACACATATAACTACGACTACTCTGCGTACGGGAAGATCAAGTTCTATCATCAGACCGCCTCTGGCATCCTGAGCTACAAGTCGTACATCCGGGGTTACACCGGTTGCTGGAACATCGCGGCCGGGGATGTCTCCGACGACGGCCGACCCGACATAGTCATCGGCCAGTTCTACGTGAACAAGGTCAAGGTCTCCTACCAGACCTCGAGCGGCGGTTGGTCGGGTCTCAACAATCTGGGGGTCAGCGTCGGCCGGCCCTCGAACCCCGTCATCGTCGACGCCGATGGTGACGGCCTCAATGACGTTCTGGTGGGTGGACAGGGTAACCAATGGACCATGATGTCCCAAGTGGACGGGAGGATAGGGATCACCAAGAAGTCCATGGGAACGAACCACTCCATATATGACATTGCCGTGGGGGACCTCAACAACGATGGCCTCGTCGACCTGGCGTCCGCGAACATGGACGGGGACAACGTGGGCGTGTGGTACCATCGGAACACCTACGCAGCGACCTGGACGTCCCTGCCTCTCGTGCAGCCACTCACGTTGACGAGCATCAACTTCACGTACAGGATCGATGGCACCAACGGGAACACACAGGTGTACTTCTCATTGGACAACGCGAGTTGGACCGAGGTGGAGAACCGTACCCGCTACGACCTGGACAACCGACCGGACAACTTCTGGGTCCGGCTCACCACATGTTCAACGGCCCTGGACAGTTACGACGCTGTCCGCTTCATCAGGATGAACATGACCTACGTCTCGTACCCATACCAGGTCAGCCTGGATGTTGGTCAAGACGGTAGGGTGGACTGGAAGATGTCCGGGGAGCTGAACGACACCATCGTCGCTCAGGGATTCGAACGTAGCATAACGGATTATCTGAAGGACCCCCTGAACCCCCCCGATGCCATGGGGATGGTCACGGTGCCCATCACGGTCCACTCCGACAGACCTGGGACCATCCGGATCTCAAACCTTGTCATCGTGTACAACAATGCATCGTCCCGTCCAGTGCTGGTGGGTCCCAAGGCCAACGGTTTTACCACCGGGACGCCGACCTTCACATTCTCCTCACGTGACAGCAACGGTGCCGACCTCATGTACATCGTGCAGATCACGAAGACCGATTTCAAGGACGTCTTCAACACGATATCCTTCGACATGCGGTATTCCCTGTACGACGACGTGACCGGCGAGGGCTTCTCCAGTGATATCTATCCCGAGGGTACGACGGCAAGCTTCACGCTGCCGAACCTGTACGGGCTCGAGAAGGAAAGGAGCTACAAATGGCGCGTCCTCGCGTGGGACGGGCACTTATTGAGCGAGGAGTCGATCGCCCAGAACCTGACCGTCGACAGCGCTATCCCTGTGGGTCAGGCACACTCGCCCCGCTACTCCCCGACCCTCGATTTCATCGTGAACTGGTCGACGGTCGATGAGATGCCTGGCTCGGGACTGTCTTCGTCGGGCACCTACGATGTCCAGTACATGTTGTCGACGGACGCCGAGTGGACCGATTGGCTCATCGGCACCGAGCTCGCCGAGGCCACCTTCCCGGGAGAGGAGGCCGTGACCTACCACTTCAGGATGCGGGCCCGGGACGCGGTGATGAACGTGGGGAGGTACGCCGAAGGCGAGGGCGACACGACCACCACGGTGGACACGTTACCGCCCACACTCGAAGCGATAAGCCCGACGCCGGGTCAGGCCGTGATCTCGGGTACCGTGGCCCTCAAGGTCGTGGCCAGCGACGTCGGGAAGGTCCTGGTCTACGGGCAGGTGGAGTACAACTTGGACGACACCGGGTGGTCCGACCTTCCGCTGCTCCCCGGTGATACCACGGTGTGGCGGCACTTCCTGGACACGACGAAGATGCTTGAGGGAGACCACGTGGTGGAGTTCCGGGCAACTGACCTGGTGGGTCACGTGACCCTGGTCTCCGTCGCCTTCGTGGTGGACAACACGGACCCGACCTGCGCGGTGATCTCCCCCGAGGTGGGGGATGTGGCAACGGGTTCGTACACCGTCAGGGTGGAGGCGGGGGACAATCGGGGGGTCAGGACCGTCGACCTTGTGTTCAAGGGAATTCCCAGCATCGCCGAGGCCGCGGCCACCTACAACGATCAATCGGGGTACTGGGAGTTATCAGTGGACACCACCCTGATGGGCGAGGGCGAGGTCACGATGACCGCCCGGACGATCGACACTTCGGGGAGGCGGTCGCCTCTCATCGGGCCGATCGCCTTCGATGTGGACAACCTGGGGCCTACGATCCTGATCCTCGAGCCTCTGAAGGACGATTTCCTCACTGGTGACAGCTCGGTGGTGCGGGTGGCGATCTCGGACATGCACCTTCCCGAGGTCAAGGACAACGTGGACGTGAGCATCGATCTCGGCGAATGGACCAGGATGGCCTACTCCTCGGGAGAGTACAGGTTCGACTGGGACATCAGGACCTTGCCCGATGGGGAGCACGAGATCATCGTGAGGGCGAGGGACGACGTCGGACTGGAAACGCTTGGGTCCATCGTCGCCCGGGTGGACCACAACCCACCGTTCCTATCGGTGATCGACCCGCAGCCCGAGGATATCCTGGCTGGGACCGTGACCCTCATCGTGACCGTGGAGGAGCCCTTCCTCGACATTCTTCAGTTCAACATTGACGGAGGGGACTGGATAGACATGGAGGGGATGGAGACCACATTCGATTCCTCGCGCTATCCTGACGGTCTCCACAATATCGTCGTACGTGCCGTTGACCTTCGCGACCAGGAGACGAAGCAGTCCCTGCAGGTGACCTTCGACAACACACCACCCCAGGTCGTGGTGAGCATCCCCCAGCCCGACGAGCATGTTCACGGAAGGATCCACTTCATGCTGTCCTGCATCGACAGTTCAGGCATCGCTAAGGTCCTTGGTTCGACGGAAGGGACCAACCACCAGCTAGAGATCAACACAACCAGTGGATTCTTCGAATGGTACCTCGACACTACCGACCTTGCGGATGGCGAGCACACCTTCCTCTTCATCGTGCCGGACACGGTCCAGAACCAGGCTTCGGAATCCAGGACCGTCCACGTCGACAACTCCCCCCCGGGCGTCGCCGAGCTCACCGTCGAGGCCAGGGACGGGGGTATCTATCGCTTCGTGGCAGCGGTCACCGATCCCGCCGGCGTCGACCAGGTGGAGGTCAGGATCGGAGACGGTAGCTGGATCCCGATGGGCAGGGCGGGGGACGGGACCTACTTCCATGACTGGAAGACCGGGATCTTCGACAACGAGGAGGGAGTGAGGTACCGGGTGCGGGTCTCCGACACACTGGGCAACACGGACGAGCACGAGGCCACAATGAACGTGGATAATCCCATCTGGGGGCTCGTCGGTATCATCGCCTTGATCGTCCTTGCCCTCGTTGGAGCCCTGTACATCTACCTGAGACGACGGAGCCTCGAGGAGGAGGCAGCTGTCCCATCCACACATGTCGATGAGACCGTCATCTTCGATCCCGAGGAATGGGTCGAGGAGGGGGCAGAGGAAGAGATCTCCTCCCCAGAGGATGAATGGGTTGCCGAGGACTAACCGTGCAGGGGGGATGGCAGAGATCTGGTGGTCACCGGAGGGTCCGCTGTGCTACCTGCCACCCGTACCGTGGGTGAACTCCAGCACCATGAACTCCTCGGGCCGCATGGGGGCGAAGCCCACCTGGAAGTGGACCTGGTCCCTGGCGATGGCCTCCGGGGTGGTGGTCTCTGCGTCGCACTTCACGAAGTAGGCCTTCTCTGCGGTGTCGCCCTCCAGGGCGCCCCGCTTCCAGATGTCGTCCAGGAAGGCACCGACGCTGGCCTGGATCCCCTGCCACAGCAGCGCGTCGTTGGGCTCTCCGGCCACCCATTCGAGGCCCCCCTCGATGCTCTGTTCCACGAACAGGGCCAGGCGCCGGACCGGTATGAACTTCCACCATGACGAGGTGTGGCCGGCCATCGTCCTGGCGCCCCAGCTGACGATGCCCTCGGGCAGGGTGCGCAGAACGTCCACGCCCTCGTTCCCGAAGAGGCTGGCATCATCCTCGGTGGTCTCGTACTCCAGGCCGTTGATGCCCGCGATGATGGCGTCCAGCCCGGCGGCGGGGGTCCACACGCCGTGGGCGTCGTCGAAGCTGGTCATCAGGCCCGCCATGGCGCCGCAGCAGCCCGTGGGCACCTCGGAGTCGCCGTCCCGCACCATGACCCGGGGGTAGAACATGGCCGCGGACTCCAGGGCCAGGCCCTCCCGGACCCGCCGTATGCCCAGGTCGGACCAGGCGTCCTGCACGTCCACCAGGCCGGCCCACTCGATGGGCGTGTCTATGAGGAGCATCGCCCGCTTCTCGCGACAGTAGTGACTGGCCATCCTCCATATCTCCTGCTGGGTGGCGGGGTCGACGCCGTCGTCCCGTGGCAGGACCAGCAGGTTGAAGTCGGGGACCTCGATGGATATCGCCACAAGGGCGTCCCGGTAGTCGGCGGCCCTGGGCGGTCGGTCCTCCTCCGTCTCCCGGTTGCGGATGCGCACCACGTGGCACCGTGGACCCGCGTTGTGGAAGAACAGCCGGACGGCCCGCGAGAGGTCGCATTGGAGGTTGGTCGGCGAGAAGGTGGAGTCGTAATCGTGGAGGCTCTGGCACGCCACCGGTGTGAACATGGGGCCAGACGCGGCGCGACCGATGAAGATGGTGACCGAGGTGGGGGTGGGCTCGAGCCCCCGGGTGGGTGGGGGAGATCGGGGCGCCACCGGCGGGGTCATGGGTTGCTCTGGCACGATGATGCAACCCCCCATGTGGCTTATATCGCTTCTGGGCCCATTGCTGAGGATGAGAACGGGTATGGTGGCTGTGAGAAGGACGACCTCGCAACAATTAAATAGCCAGGCTCCATCTCAAAATGGTATATCCGCCTTCCGGGTGGAAAAGAACATGGGAGATGTTGTCATGAGATGGAACAGGCTCGAGCTCACCGGACCCGTCCTCGCCGCGATCGCCTTGCTGGCGCTGCTCGCCCTCTCCTCGGGCGCCGCAGCGGAAGGACTTCCGACCATAACCTTCGTGTCACCGGAGGGCTGGTCATCGGGCCAGTTCACCCTCGAGGTCACGGTAACGGGCGACGTGGATCCCGGAGAGGTCTACGACGGCATCGATGAGGATGAGCCGACCACCCGGATGACCCGCGCCGGGGGAGACACCTACACGGCCAAGGTGGACAGCGGGATCCTGGCCGATGGTCCACACACCATCACCGTCAAGGCCCTCAACTCCACGGGCCAGCCGGCAAGTGCCGACCTGGACATCGCCGTGGACAACCACTCTCCAGCCGTCTACGCCACCTCGGTGCACCAGGTCGTATCCGGGGACTACCTGTTCACCGGGACTGCCGAGGACGCGTACATCAACGAGAGCGCCGTCTACGTGATAATCGACGGCGATCGGGATGGCGCCGAGGACAACGTCATGACCCGCGTCGACGACCACTTCGAGTTCGTGGTCGATACCACCCAGCTGACCGAGGGCGAGCACCTCTTCAGGCTCTGGGCATTCGACCTCCCGGGCAACAACAACCAGTCCTACGCCGTCGGGATCCATGTCGACCGCACCCCGCCTGTGGTGACCATCGTCTCGGAAGGGGGCACCCACTCGGTCCAGTACAAGCTGGAGGTCACCGTCACCGACGACCACATGGACTCCATGAGTGTGATGGTCGCCGTGGGAGATGCATCTCCCGTCGCGATGGGCGAGACCGGGGGGGGATGGGAATGGTTCCTCGAGCTCGCGGCCGTTCCCGAGGGGGAGTTGACCTTCACCGTCACCGCCCGCGACACCCTGGGCCTCGAGTCCACCCCCGTGTCCATCACCATAACCGTCGACCAGAAGGCGGACCTCGAGATCTTCGAGGTCGAGTGGACCAAGATAGTGGCCGGGGAGGGGGAGACCCTCAAGGTGGACGTGACCGTGGGGAACGTCGGCACCGAGACCGCGGTGGGCTTCGACATCTCCGTGCTATCGGAGGGCAAGACCCATGCCAGCGTCACCGATGATACCGGCCTCGTACCAGGGGAGGAGAAGGTATACACGATCGAGTGGGAGGCGAAGAACCCTGGCAAGTGGACGATATGGGTCCAGGTGGACGTCGATGACGCCATCGACGAGTCGGACGAGACCACCAACCAGCTAAGCGAGGATGAGACCCTGGATATCAAGGCCGCCGAGCCCGGCATGGGAGCCGCCATCCTGATCCTCGCCCTCGCGGGGGCC
>JAUVRF010000498.1 GCA_030597775.1 Methanobacteriota archaeon
CGAACCACTGGTCGCCACTGACCCACCCCACCACGAAGTAGAGCGAGAAGGCCGCCAGGACCGACCCGTACATGGTCACCTGGTCGGTCATTGCAAGCCGACCGGTCTGCTTGGCACGCCACCAGAGGGCGAGCAGGCCCAGGGCAGATATCAGGGGCAACAGGTAGTAGGGCGCGTGTGCCGCCATCTGCTCCGGGGCCATCGCGTGGACGAGGGCGGGGGGCAGGTTGAGGGAGACCAGCACGAATGCGGCCCACAGGAGGCCCCGTTCCGTGCCGAGGGTCCTGGCCTCCTGCTCGATCCTGTGGGCCCAGAGGGTGAGGCCGAAGACCAGGATGCCGATGATCATGTAGATGATGGGCGAGATGAAGAGGTAGACGAGCACCCCGTCCCGGGAGAAGAGGCTCGCATCCTCAAGGGCCCGCAGGATGCTGCCCAGCAGCACGAAGGGCACCATGGCGATGAGGTAGGTGCCGTCGACGCGGATGCCCAGATAGGTGAACGCCCTCCAGACGCCGATCACCGCCACCGCCAGGACCAGGGCGTACACCGTGGTGTTGACCACATTGTAACCCTCGGTTATGCCCTCCTGGGCCTCTCGCTTGGCGTCGGCGACGATGGGACCCCAGAGGTACTTCCAGACGAAGTTGTCCCAGAAGACCTCGGGCCACAGGATGCATCCAAGGGTGAGCAACACCACTGGGACCACCAGGACGGCTGTCCATGCCAGCTTCCAGTGCTGCTCGTAAAAGGTTTTATAATCCAAGAGCCTGTTTCACTTCCCTGTTCGATTTGCCAGAGAAGTTGGCAAACAACATAAACGTTGCGCAGGACCTTTTCCAGGGGGGCCACGATGGAGTTCACGAAGGCAAAGGCCATGGAATTTCCCCGGCGGATAATCGCCGGGCATGCATCGCTCGAGTCGGTGCCAGGCATGTGCCGGGAGTTCCAGCTGGATGGGCCAGTTCTGGTGATCACCGGTCCGACGACCCGGAAGGTGGCGGGCCAGGTGGTGTGTGATATGCTGGTCGACGCCGCCTACGACGTGGACTCCATCGATATCCAGGGTGCCACCCTGGACACGGCCGAGGAGGTCAAGGCCCGAACCCGGGAGCTGGACGCCGAGTTCCTCGTCGGGGTCGGCGGGGGCAGCAAGATCGACGTTGCCAAGCTGGCCGCCTTCCAGTCGGGCTGTCCGTTCATATCGGTCCCCACCTCGGCCGCCCACGACGGGATCTCATCCCCCCGGGCCTCGATCAAGGACGGTGACGACAACATGTCCTTCACCGCCTCGGTCCCCATGGGCGTGGTCGCGGACCCCAGCATCCTCATCAAGTCACCTTGGCGCCTGCTGGCCGCGGGCTGCGCCGACGTGATCGCCAACATCACCGCGGTGGCCGACTGGGAGCTCGCCCATCGCCTCAAGCACGAGGAGTACTCCACCTCCGCGGCAACCCTGGCCAAGATGGCCGCCGAGGTCATCATCGAGAACGCCTCCCACATCAAACCCACCCTGGAGGAGAGCGCCTGGATAATGATCAAGCCCGTCCTGGTCTCGGGGGTGAGCATGTCCATCGCCGGCAACAGCCGGCCAACATCGGGGGCGGAGCACGCCTTCTCCCACGCCCTGGACCGGATCGCCCCGGGCCGGGCACTCCACGGCGAGCAGTGCGGCGTGGGCACGATACTGATGATGGCCCTCCACGGAGGGGACTGGGAGCGTATCCGAAACGCCCTGGACACCATCGGCGCCCCCACATCGGCCAAGCAGCTCAACATATCGAAGGAGGAGCTCATCCAGGCCATGACCTCCTGCCACGCAATCCGTGACCGCTACACCATCCTGGGCGAGAGCGGCATCACCGAGCTGGCGGCGGAGCGCATCGCAACCATGACGATGGTGCTCTAGATACCTTCCAGTCCCGAGAGCGGGGGCGGGGGGACATGTAACCCAGGCTCCGATGGCCCGAGCCTTGACAGGTTGTTCGATATCGCGATGACGAGCTGCATCATCTGCTCCTCCGTCCTGTCGTTCTCGGGTCCGATGCAGACACAGGGCCCCCTCTGACCCTCCGTGAGCACCACGGTCACATCGTACCCGTCCAGCACGTATCGGCTCACGAACCTGTTCCCCCGCACGCTCGTGGGGGGGAAGACGCCCTTCTTCCTGTACGTGA
>JAUVRF010000109.1 GCA_030597775.1 Methanobacteriota archaeon
GGTATCAAGATAAAGACGCCCTGGAACATCCTCATCGAGTTCATCGGCGAGGAGGGCGCGAAGGAGCTGGAGGCCAGGGTGCGTGGTGACATCGGTCCCCACGGGCCACCCGAGCTCCATATCTACGGGACGTACAAGTGAGTGTAAAACGATCCCCGAGGACCCGGGTCTCGGTGCCCTCCCACTCGGTGACGTCTGCGATGGCGAAGCCCGCCGCTACCACCAACGCCAGCGCTGGTAGTGATCGTCTGATCATGTATCTCCCTCCCATCGTCGGACCGACATATCTGTCCGAGCCGGTAAATATCCGTTATCACGAACAGAGCAGACAAAGGGTACAAGCCCCTGCCTGGAAGGTGTCAACGACGGTTGAGTAGAATCAGGTGAGGGACTCCCCACAAGACGCAACTGCGCGCCCAAGGGAGGATCCCTTTCAGAGAAAAGGTCTCCTTCTAATCCTCGATCGCCTCTACGTTGACGGCCTTGGGGCCGCGAGGCTCTTCCTTGACCTCGAACTTAACTTTCTGGCCCTCCCTGAGGGGATTGCCGCCTTTCACTTCGCTCTGATGGACGAATAAGTCCTTGTCCTCTCCGTCGGCGCTGATGAAGCCGTAGGAGGTGACCCACTTTCGCACGATGCCTTCCATTTGAAAGCCTCCAACTTAGGGTACCAATAGCCACTATATCTAATTATGCATCGAATTTCCACATCGGTGCCCGTAACTGGTCGCTTCGCTAGGCTGTGAGCATCCACATGTAGTCGGTGTACCACACGAAGACCAGCAGCGCGCCTGCACTGGCCGCGGCCCCGTAGAGCACCGGCCGGGGTATGCGAGCGTCAAGCCACTCGAAGACGGCCATGGGGCTCTCCCCGGTACGCTTCCACGTCTCCCAGATCCACATCACGGGGATGAGGATCAGGTACACCTTGATGACCACCAGGGCCGCCAGGTCGCTTATGGTCCACAGGGCGTAGGCCTCGGTGGACACCGGCCACAGCCACATGATGGGATCCTGGGTCGCGATGGTGTCGAACACCAGATGGGTCATCATGATGGAAAGGGACAGGGCGAGCAGCAACTTGTCCCGCGACACCAACCATATCATGGCCGACAGCCCCATCACGAACAGGGGTGTGTGGATCCACCCGTGGTGAGCCACTCCCGGTATCAGGTAATCGAAGTCCAGGCAGATGGCGAACAGCATGCCGAAGGCTAGGTACTTGGGATCCTTGGAAAAGCCCCTTGCGATGAAATAGCCCCAGATTAGGTGGGTGATGGGGTTCGGCATGGCTGTCGAATCTACGCAGATTTCATATTTAAACCTTTCGGCACTGGTCGGACATGGCCGAACGAGGTCCACGGAAGTGGCCAGAGCTGGTCCGAGCTGCGCTTGGACGATGGATCCACCGAGACCTTGACCGATCAGGTCCCAGGAGGGCCGTGCCCCGCCTCCCCCTCGTCGAGCTTCCGCTCTATCCTCCGTATCTCGGCCTTGAGCTCCGGGTCCCCCTCGGCCAGCAGTTGGACCCTGCGCAGGTTGACCTTTTGCTCCCCATCCAGCTTGTCGGACCGCTGGACCACCACCAGGTCAAGCAGGAAGTTCGGGTCCTCCCGGGCCTTCCTCTTGATCTCCTTCCTCTGTCTCCGGTTGCGGGCCATGATGTACACCGATGCCACCACCCCCAGTACCATCGCGGCCACGATGAGCCACATGCAGAGGTCCTCCCAGGTGTTATGGGTCTCGTAGGACCAGCCCCCCTTCAACGTCACGCCGGCCTCCTCGATGATCACCTCGTTCAGTATTGGCGAGTTGTCGATGATCAGATAGTATGTGCCAGGTTTGACCCAGGTGAAGGACATGGACGTCTTTGTCGTGTTCAATGTGGACTGGTGAGGATAGTAGAAGAATGTCTCTGACCCAGGGTCCTTGTAATCCAAGAATCCCTCCTCGGTGGTGAATATCACGTCCACGGGAGGGCCATCTAGCACCTCGACATCGTACTCGATGTCAACGGCATTCCCCTCGTCGAAGGGGATCCTGAAGCTGCGATACCAACCCCAACTTGTCTGGCCCTCGTACCCATTGCTATCGCTACCGGCCAGCACCGGTGCTGACAGGAGCAGGGAGATGATGATGATGAACAGGGCGGAAAAGGTCATTGGTCTCAAGGTGAAACTCCCATCCAGTGCTCTATTGCCATCGGCATCATGGGTATAAAGGCTTCTTGGAACCCCCGGGCATCGGCAGGGAGAGCTCCGCCCCATCCTCCCTTCCCTATGGCTCCTTCGGTGGTTCCTCACCGCTGAGCTTCGGCGGTCCCTCGGCGCTCAGCTTCGGAGGCTCGGGCACCTCGGGCGGGGCGGTGTAGCCGGGGGACACCACCCTCTCCCCACGGCTCTCCGTCGGGGGCTCCTCCTTCGCCGGTGGGGGTCCGTAGCCAGGCGGGGGGTCGGAGGCGGGGGAGGTCTGGGGCTCTGGCGACTCGTCGGAGATGCCCCCCTTGGCCTTGATCGACTGGACGATCATGTACAGGATGACGATGACGAAGACGGTGGCCACCAGGAGGATGATCATGCAAGTGAGGAAGGAGAGTCCGAGGAGCCACCAGGCCGCGGGGCCCCACGTCACCTTGTACTTCACCGTGGAGTTGTCCGTGGAGGACAGGGCCGTGGTATCGATGATGACGTAGAAGATGCCCTCATCGTTCCAAGTCCATTCCTTATCGGCGTCCTTGGTGTTCAGCACCGAGTAGGACACGAAGTAGCTGAAGTTGATGAGGGCAATATAGTCCTCGTAGCCCTGCTGGTCCACGAAGTACACGTTGACCGCCACCCCCTCGGTGACCTCGACGTCGTATGCGCTGCTCAGGCTGTCGCCGTCGGTGTTGTCGATCTCGATATCGATATGATAATCGATCAAATCCAGGGTCTCCTCGCCCGAGGCCTCTCCGGCCTGGACAGGCACGGCCACCAGCAGCAGGGCCACGCAAAGCGCTAAGGGTATCAGGGTCCGACGCATCAAGTGATCCCCCCCGGGAAATCCAATGATATTGTCGTTACCAGGTATTTGAGATTATCCGTGAGGTGCGGATGTCCCGACCCGATGCCCATGGAGGACCAAACCGAAAGATAAAAAACCCACGGGGCACATCGAAGTGCATCCCATCGGAGGAATGATAATGGGGAATCGTAGTTGGAGCCTAATAGTGATTATGATACTGAGCATGAGCTCACTGGCCCTGGTTTTGGAACGCGGCGGCCCTGGGACCACCGTCCAGGACAACCTTGCCGAGGAGACCCTCAGCGACTCCACCCTGTGGACCGTCTCCAACACATCCGAAGCCTACAGCACCACGAGCACCGGAGGCTGGGAGGGTTTCGGCCGGGAGTTCGGAGCTGACACCGTGGCCCCCGTCATCGGCCCCGACAACACGCCGAACGCCACCTTCATCGGAGCCCAGCTGACCTTCAACGTGACGATCTCCGACGAGGGCGGGGTGGAGAACGCCTCGGTGGAGTACTGGCAGAGCAGCGGACAGCACTATAGCCGCAACCTCACCCGCATGACCGGGGACGCCAAGAACGGTACATGGCAGACGAACATCTACCCATCCGGGTCGCTGTCCTATCTGAACTACATCATCTACGCCACCGACGTGGACAACAACTCGAACCAGACGACGGTCAGCAGGATATCCTTATCGGACAACACACCGCCCTCGATCGACGACTTCACAAGCTTGTTCGGCGTGCCCACCACGGGCGACTCCTTCCAGTTCGTGGCCAACGTCAGCGACGGTATACGCGTCATCGATATGAGCATCAAATACACCATCGGCCATCCCCCGTTCATCGACGTCAACATCTCCATGGCCCCCATGTCCACGGACAGCCGTGGCAACGGTATGTACATCCTCAACCTCACCCTTCCAGGAAACTTCACCGGGACCATCCCCTACACCATGATGGCCAGGGACTCCTCGGGCAACAGCGGGTCGAAACAGGGATCGGCGAACGTCACGGACAACGACCCCCCGTTCATTAGCCTCGACAAGTCCGACAAGGCCGCCACGACCAACGACCCCATCATGCTCCAGATCAACGTGACCGATAACAGTTGGGTCACAAAGGTCAATGTCATCTATTGGTACGGCACCTCGGCGGTCGTCAACACGACGATGAACCCGGGGACGGTGGATCCGAAAGGCAACGGCGATTACTCCCTCATGGTCATTCTCCCGGCCCACTTCGTGGGCACCTTCAACTACATGTTCACCGCGGTGGACAGCTACAACCTATGGAACAGCACATCCGCCGTCCAGATCGAGGCGATCGACGACGATCCACCCACGGTGGGTCCCGACAGGTCCCACGCGCTGGGCGAGGACAAGTTCATCATCGAGGTGAACGTGTCGGACAACGTGGGCGTTGTCGATGTATGGGTGGTGTACCAGATCGAGGAGATGGTTCCACTCAACATGTCCATGGACGCCCTCAGTGTAGATGGTTGGGGCAATGGCACGTACGGCAATGTGGAGGTGGCGGTGCCCACTGACCAGCAGATCAGCATCGACTACCTCCTGTACGCGATGGACGCGGCCGGCAACATCAAGTCGCTCCATGGCACGTACGTCAACTACGACCACGAGTTCCCCGAGTTCGGGGACGACGGCGCCAGCGGAGAACCCGTCAAGGGCTGGGACATCGAGCTCTGGGTCGAGGTCACGGACAACCTTGGCGTCGAATTCGTCCGTCTGGAGTACTGGTTCGGCGACGGCAGTCACGAGAACATCTCCATGGTCGACCTGGTCAGCACCTGGAACATCACCATCGACCTGCCCAGACATCCCGACGGGGACCTCAACTACAGGTTCCGCGCAATGGACATCAAGCGCAATTGGAACAACACCGAGATGAGGACGATCGCCCTCATCAACAAGGCGCCGGACATCAGCGAATCACCCCTGTGGGAGGTCACGGAGGGGCAGGAGGACGTGCTGGACCTGGAACCCTACATCGTGGACACCAACGACCTCAAGATCGACCTCTCGCTGTCGACGGACGCACCGGGGGTGACGGTGAACCGCCTGCGCCTCATGGTGGAGTACGACGACTGGCTCGCTGACCACTCCATAGAGGTGAGCGTGACCGACGGCGAGGACACGACCACGTTCACCGTCGAGATCACCGTGATCAACGTCAACGACGACCCGTTCTTCACCTCGGAGCCCGGCACCACGGCCGAGGTGGACTTCCTCTACGAGTACATCGTCACCTACACCGACGTGGACCCGGACGACGTCATCACCTTCACCCTGGACGCAGGACCCGAGGGCATGGAGATCAGCGGGTCTGGCCACATAACGTGGACCCCGACCGAGGCCCAGATGGGGGACCACACCGTCGACGTGGCCCTCTCCGACGGCTATATCTATCTCCACCAGATCTGGACCATCACGGTGACGGGCCCGGTCAACGGGCCGCCGGCCTTCACCAACGACCCACCGGAGACCCACCCGGCGGGCACGACGTACACCTGGGACGCCGCGGCGGCCGACCCCGACGGCGATGGGCTGACCTTCGACCTGACAACGGCACCGGAGGAGGCCACCTTCGACGCCGCAACTGGCATCATCATATGGGAACCCGCCGCGGACAAGAGGGACACCTCGGAGGATGTGGACTTCGTCATGACGGTCACCGACGGAAAGCTGACCGACGAGATCTCCTGGACCGTGGTCCTCTCCTACCCAGTGAACGAGCCCCCGGTCATCACGGCGGGCCTGGATAAGGTAAAGGTCAAGGTGGAGAGCTCCATCGACCTCTCACAGTACATGTCCGACCCCGACGACCCGACGGTGGACCTGTACTGGGACCACGACGAGGATTCACCCATCTTCGGGGCCAGGATCGACGGCAACACGCTCATCATCACCCCCAAGCCCGAGAGCAAGGGCACCGGCACGTTGATCCTGGAGCTCCACGACCCGTGGGGCATGGTGGACACCTTCGAGCTCACCGTCGAGATCGACACGAAGGAGGGCGGGGACGGTACCGAGTCTGTCTTCTCCATATGGTGGATACTCCTCATCGTGCTCGCGGTGGTGATCGTCCTGCTGTTGATGACCCGGGACAAGTGGCGCCCGAAGACGGACCTGGAGATGACGGAGGAATCGGAGCAGGAGTCCGAGAAGGAGGGCTAGGCGTAGCCGGAGCCGGAGGCTGAGGGAAAGGAGCGGCCGAAGGACCCCCGACGAGGTCAGGACGGACCTGGTGGAGATAGTGAGGGGTCACCCCGGCATCTCCCAGAAGGAGCTGGTGAGGGAGCTTGGCATCGACAGGGAGACGGTGGGCTACCACCTTAGGGTGCTGATCAAAGAGGACGCGCTCGATTCGAAGAAGATGGGCAGGTACAC
>JAUVRF010000435.1 GCA_030597775.1 Methanobacteriota archaeon
CATCTTGTCCTTCTTGACCTTGGTCACACCGTAGAACCATGCCTCGGCCCGGTAGGGCAGGCCCTCGTCGGCCTCGACGAACTCGCGCACGAAGCGGACGTCGTGACCCCGGACGACCTCCTTGCCCAGGGCGAAGGCGTCGGCCGGGGGCAGCTTACTGGGTATGGTGAACAGCTTGGAGTCGGATTCCCCCAGCTCCTCGTTGATGAGGCGCTTGAGCATCGCGGTGTTGGCATTCTCCTCGGTGAAGAATATGGGGCAGACGATATCTGCGCGCCTCCTCTTCATCGTCACCGTGTGGAAGGCCCCCTCCGCGTCCTTGTAGGAGGTGGTGCCGTCAACGTCCGACTCCTGGCAGATGAGCGGGTCCAGGTAGTACGCCACGGTCTTCTTCTCCCGGGGTGCGATGGTCCCGATGGTCACCTTGGTGCCGACCAGCGGGTAATCGGGCTGGAGGCGGTCGACACGGAGCACGTGGGAGTCGTACGCGATGTCGGTGGCTGCATTGGTGATGACCGTCTTGGTGTCGTTGCGCACCGCGACCTTGAGCCGAACGAAGCCCTGGAAGAACTCCACCTCGGAGAGCATCTTGACGCCCTCGGTCCGGGTGCGCGACATGATGGTCTCCCTGTTGAGGTCCTCGGTGAGACCGATGAGGGGCATCACGAAGTCGGCGATACCCACGACCTGGGTCTGGTCGCCCGACCATTTCTCGATGATGCCGGCGTAGGAACCCTCGATGCGGTTGACCACGTCCCGGAGGGCGTCCCGGAGGGATTCCTGTTCCTCGCCGAAGATGATGGCAGCCAGGAATATGTGGGTGCCCCTCTCCACCAGGATCCGGTTCTCGCCGTAGTCCAACCGACCGACCTGGGTGCCCGTGTCGGCACCGCCCATGGAGTCTTGGATGAACTGCTGGATCGCGGTGAACATACCCCCGAAGAGGTCGGTGTCCACCGAGGTCCTCTCGGCCCGTGCCCTGTGACACATGAGGCGACCGTCGTTGTAGACGATGTACACCTCCTCCACCACGTAGGTCCGGTCCTTGTCCATGTCCGCCAGGGGCAGCAGGGCGATGGGCGTGGTGGCGGCGGCAGCGCCGGCCAGGCCACCTCCCTCGGTCCCCTCTCCAGCCCCCGCGGCCACGTCCTTGGTGACCGTCTCGGTGAACGAGGGGGCCACCTCCTCCTCCACGGGCACATCGGCTGTGACCGGTTCCGGGGCCGGCTCCGGCTCCGCCTCCGGACCCGGGGTCGGGAGGCGCTTGCTGCGCATGTACATCGCACCGGCGGAGCCGATCACGATGATCATGACCAGTATGAGCAGGATGGGCAACCACTCGATGCCGTCGTCGCCCGTGGTCCCGCCCCCGTTACCGTTGTCCCCGTCCGGGGGCTTGACGTTCAGGACCTCGAACTCCCAGGAGTGGTTGGCACCGAACTCGCCGTCGAAGGCCTCGACCCTGATTATGTACTCGCCGGCCCAACCGTAGTCGGTGACGATGGTGAGGGACCTACCGTCCTCTCCTATCTCGAGGATGTCATCCAGGTACCACCGGTATACCAGGGCCTGCGGGCCAAGGTCGGGATCGATGGCAGTGATGGTGAAGGTGACCGTCTGGTTCTCCTTGATCGTCACCTTCCCGGTGACGGGGTCGAAGGTGTCGATGGCGGGACCCACGTTGGGTGCTATTGTGGTGTCCTTGACGTGGACCTCCCACTCGAAGTACTCGCTGAAGTGCCCGTCGGACACCTGGAACTTCACGGTGACCGGGTCTGGGTCCAGGGTGTCCTCGTCCGCCTCGGACACGTACTGGAACTCCTCGTCGTTGGACACCGAGGCGGACTCGATCCACCATTCGTAGGTGAGCTCGTCCCCGTCCAGGTCGGTGACGGTGGGCCGGAACCAGACGCCATCCCCCTCGTCGAGCTCCACGGGCTCGTCCGTGGGGATGTCGATCTCCACGATGGGGGGGGTGTCCAGGATCATCTCGACGCCGGTGAGTGTGAGGGTCCCCAGGGTCGCAGTGGACACAGCGTAGGTGAGGGTGATGGCCTCGTCGCCTCCCTGGTGGGCCTCGTACCACGTCTGGGTGGGTGCGCCCACGGAAAGGGTGTGGAGTCCCTCGAAGGCTCCGACGGTGTAGCTGAGGTCAACGGTGCCGTCGTTGCCGACATCGACGGCTATGTCCGAGGGCAGAGAGACGTATCCCAGCACGAACTCGACCGATCCCAGCAGAAGGCCGGACCCCGGAAGTGGATCGGTCGAGAGCCGGTATCCGAAGGACCCGACCTCGCCGTCCCAGGTGAAGTGGGACCAGGTATCAACATCGGTCCACTGGTCACCATCTCCAGTGACCTCGACCACGATGTCATCGAGTCCCCAACCGTTGAGGTTCTGAACGACGTAGGCGATGGCCTCGGGAGCAGTATGGGCTGGGTAGTAGGACAGGCTCGAATGGCGCACGTTGGACTCGTAGTCCATGGCGGCACCGAGCACCCGGGGCGTC
>JAUVRF010000627.1 GCA_030597775.1 Methanobacteriota archaeon
GATGGGCCGGATCTCGATGGCGCGCTGCACCATCTGGTCGTAGTCCGGCTCGTACACGAACATGTCGGGGATCTCCTCCTCCAGAGGCTGGTCGGTGATGATCGGGAAGCCGCAGAAGATGGCACCGCACTCCGCCGTGGTCTTGATGTAGTCGTGGGGACCGCGGTGGTGCACGACGGCATTGAGGCGCTTGCGCATGTACTCGCGCAGCTTCTCGGTCTCGCCCCGGGGGATGCCGCCGAACATGATGCCCGACCTGACGGCGATGTTCACCGCGTGGATGACGGCTGTGAAGAAGCCCAGGGGGTACAGCATGATCTCCAGGCCCACCTTGATGTTCTGCTCCCGTATCTGCTGGATGATATCGAAGGTGGCCATGATGAGCATGCCCTTGTTCTGACAGTCGATGACGATGCGGGCCAGCGCCTCTGGGTCGGGGCACTTGCCGATGAGCACGGCCGCACCGGGGATGGTATCGTCCACCAGGGAGATGCCCAGCTTCCTCACCCAGGTGTCGCCCACGAATCCAATCTCGGGTGACTTGTGGGCGTAGGGGTTCTCGTCCCAGGCGTACTTGAGGGCCTCGACCACGTCGGCGGCGAACAGCGTTGCCTGGCCGGCCATGAGGGCGTTCTCGTAGGTGGGTACCTCCACGATGAGGCTCCGGGCATAGCCCACAGCCAGGGGAAGGTCACCCAGGGTGTGCACCTCGTACTTGGAGAAGGCGTACACGACGGGCAGCTCGTAACCGGTGTCCGGGTACTCTATGGGATGGTCCGAACCCAGGACGGTGATGGCCTGGTTCAGCAGCTGGTCGGCGTAGCCGGTCGCGATTATCGCGCCATCGATGGCGCGTCGGTAGAGCTCCTCGTTGGTGAGGTTCTCGTAGGTCTCGTAGTGGTCCTTTGCACTGCTCACGGTCTCAACCCCCCTGGTCCGAAGAGGCGCCAATGACGATATTCCAGCTCCTCCATTAGTTTGTTCGTGCCAACGATCGGATCGGAGTCGAAGATGAAGTACCCACCGTACACATCACGTGCCGTCCGCTCGGCGATCTCGGTGATCAATGGTGACCCGTAGATGAAGGGTTGGACGCCCACGTAGGTGGGCCAACCGATGGCCACGCACCATGAGCCGATGGAGACTGCCTTCTCGGCCATGGCCTCTGGCGCCGATGCGCAGAATGGCAACCGGTGGATGTCCACGTCCAGGTCCTCGGCCATCAGGGTCGCCAGGTCGGCGGCGCGGGTGTTGTCGACACAGGAACCCTGGTGCCAGACGACGGGAAGCTCCAAACCGGCGGCCTTGCCCACCCGCTCGAGGAAGGACTTGAGGCCGGGCCCGGCGAGGGTGTCCTTGCTCTCCGCGGACATGTATTCGGCCTTGGCCGCGGCGATGGCAACGCAGCCAGTGGCCAGCATCAGCACGTCCCTCTTGGCCATCTCCCTGATGAACTCCAGGTGGGTCACGTCGTGGGGCTGCTTCTGGTTGTTGCAGCCAGCCAGGAGGCATA
>JAUVRF010000461.1 GCA_030597775.1 Methanobacteriota archaeon
CAAGGCCATCGCCAATTCCGGGTTCGAGGTCTACCTCGTCGAACGTCGCTCGGTGCTGGGCGGTCTATTGAACCGCCTGCACAAGATCTGGCCTACGGAGGAGAGCCCTCGGCGGCTCCTCGACGACCTCAAGGCCGACCTGGAGGCCAACGAGAGGGTCCACATCCTGACCGGGACGGAGATGGTCGACCTCAAGGGCGTCGTGGGCAACTTCGATGTCACTCTCGGGCCCACCGAGGGCAAGGGAGATGTGCGTGAGCTCAAGGTGGGCACGATAATCGTCGCGACCGGCGCTGACGAGATGAGGCCCGACGGCCTGTACGGCTACGGAGAGGTGGAGGGCGTCGTCACGGAACTGGAACTGGAGACCATGCTCCGTGAGGGCAACCTCCCGGACATAGGCAGTGCCGTCTTCATCCAGTGCACCGGCGCCAGGGGTCAGCGGGTCACCTACTGCTCCCGGGTATGCTGCATGACGGGGATCAAGAACGCCATGGAGTTCCGGGAGCTGTACCCCGACTCCAGCATCAATGTCCTCTACCGGGACATTATGGCCTACGGGATATCCTACGAGGAGCTCTACCAGAGGGCCAGGGAGAAGGGGGTCGGGTTCATCCGACATCCCAAGGAGGAACCTCCCAGGGTGGAGACGGGTCCCGATGGAAAGGTCCGTGTCACCTACCGGGACGTCATCCTGGGCAGGGACATCGTCCAGGACGTGGACCTGGTGGTGCTCTCCACTCCCCTGGTCCAGCACGAGGACGCCAAGGAATTGGCCCAGATGCTGCGCGTCCCGTTGGGACAGGACAGGTTCTTCTTCGAGGCCCACGTCAAGCTCCGGCCCATCGACTTCGCCTCCGACGGGATCTTCCTCGCGGGCACCGCCCACGGTCCCAAGGACATAGAGGAGAGCATCGTCCAGGCCCTGGGCGCGGCGTCCCGTTCGCTCACCTTCCTGAAGGCGGGCCAGGTGCTCTCGGAACCCATCGTGTGCGTCGTCGACGAGGACTCTTGCATCGGTTGTGGCAACTGCATCGAGGTGTGCCCCTACGGTGCCATAGAGCTCAAGGAGGGCGGCAAGCGGGGCCAGGTGGCCGAGGTCAACCCCGGCCTGTGCAAGGGCTGCGGGACATGTCCCGGAGCCTGCCCGAGCAGCAGCATCCAGCAGTTGGGCTTCACGGACGAGCAGATACTGGCGATGATCACGGCACGTGCCAACGGGGGTGATTGAGATGACCGAGGAGGAGTGGGAACCCAAGATACTCGTGTTCTGCTGCAACTGGTGCTCGTACGCTGGCGCCGACCTGGCGGGCGTGGCCCGCCTCCAGATGCCCACCCATTTCCGGGTGCTGAGGGTCATGTGCTCGGGCCGGTTCAAGCCGGAGTACGCCTTCAAGGCCATGGAGCAGGGCATCGACGGTGTGTTCGTCCTGGGCTGCCACATCGGGGACTGCCACTACCTGGAGGGCAACCACAGGGCGAAGAAGCGCTTCGAGGTCCTGGAGGACATGATGGTCCATCTGGGGATGGAGCCGGGTCGTATCAAGATCGATTGGGTCTCCGCCTCGGAGGGCGTCCGTTTCCAGGCCGTGATCACCGAGTTCGTGGCCCACATCAAGGAACTGGGTCCCTCTCCCCTGGGAGGTGGTCTCTGATGTCCGAGGAGGCAAGGAGTGTGGTGGCCGAGGTCCTGGCCAAGGGCGAGGTCGACGGTGTGCTCGGCCTTCGCGAGGACGAGGGCGCAGTGGGCCCCCATTACTTCCGGAACGGCGACGACCTGGACGGACTGGTCCTCTCGCCCAGGTACGCCCTCCCCCTTGTGCTGCGCTGGTTCCGCCAGTATTCCCCCGACACCAAGGTGGGCGCGGTGCTCCGGGGCTGCGAGGAACGGGCCCTGGTGGAGCTGTCGAAGCGCAGGCAGGTGGACCTGGAGCTGATCGAGGTCATCGGGCTGGCCTGCACTGCCGAGGAGGCCAAGGAGTGCGGTTGTGTCAGCGGAAGCCCCACCAACGTCATGATCGGGACACCCACGGAGGAACTTCCCGAGCGGAGGGAGTTCAAGGCCCTGCCGGACGCCGATGACGGGGCACGTCTCGAATACTGGAAGGCCCAGTACAGCAAGTGCATCAAGTGCGACGGTTGCAAGAACGTGTGCCCCGGCTGCGCCTGCGAGGTCTGCATGATGGCGGACCACGGCTGGGTCCGGGGAGGGTCCCTTCCACCCAAGTTCGCCACGTTCCATCTCATCAAGGCCTATCACATGGCCGACCGCTGCATCGAATGCCGCGAGTGCGAGGCGGCATGCCCCGTCTCGATCCCTCTGACCGAGATGTACGGACGGTTGCTACGGGACGTTGAGAGG
>JAUVRF010000495.1 GCA_030597775.1 Methanobacteriota archaeon
CCCCACCTCCTTGGGGAGCTTGTCCCCCTCGGTCAACAACGGAGCGCAGCCCCAGGCATGACAGGCGTCCATGTCGTCATCGGCCCTCTTCTCCAGAGGCAGGGGTTGGCAGAGGAAGTTCGCCTCGATGACCTTGTTGACCCACGATGGGGTCGAGGCCTGCCGGTCCTGCTGCCAGCGCACGTAGGAGTACCGGTCCTTGTGCTCGAAGTGAGGGTTGTTGCGCCGCTCGTGTCCAAGGGAGGAGAAGTCCCTTCCATGGTAATCGTGGGAGGGGAAGAACAGGGTGCTGTCGGGGAAGCTCTGGAAGGTCCGATGGAGGGTGTGCCAGTGCTCGTCGGGATCCCCTCCGGGAAGGTCCGAACGGCCCGCGCCGCCTATGAACAGAACGTCGCCGCACATGAGCCTGCTCTCGACTATCAGGGTGATCCCGTCGGCGGCGTGGCCCGGGGTGTGGATAACGTCGATGGGCATCTCGCCCAGGGTCAGGATGTCGCCGTTGGTGATGCGCCGGTCCACGCACTTGGCCCTCGCCAGCTCGTGCATGATGAATTCGCACCGGAACGACGCGGCGAAGGCTGGCCCACCGCTTATGTGGTCGGCGTGGGTGTGGGTGTCCACGGTCATGGTGACCCGGAGCCCCAGGGCGTGGAGGCGGTTCCGGGCTATCTCGTAGCTCTCCACGAGGGGGTCGATTATCATGGCCTCACGGCTCTCCTCGTCCCCCACCAGATAGGTCTTGTGATGTCCAGTGTTGAGCTGTTCGAAGAACAACGGGAAGAGCCTCCAAGGTCCTTATGAATCTCAAGTGGTAATCCGGTATTTATACCTGAACATGGGATTCTCACAAATGGGGAATCCCGTCTTTGTTCCGACCAGCCAGTTGCATTTTCACAGATTGAACACAACACCAAACCATTATATATGGGCGGGTCCCATTTTCGCCAGCGGGATGCAATATGAGGCGATGGTCCTTACTGGCAGGAGTCATGCTGTTAACTGTCCTACTCTCCCCAGCGACGGCGGTCCTGGGAGACAATGACGGTTACTACATGGTGATCACTTACGGCGCCGCATCCTACGAGATCGGCGCCACCGTCGATGTGACGGTCCATGTCTTCGACAAGGCCGCTTACACCGATACGATCGACAACGTCACCCTCGAGATGGGCGACCAGAACCGGGAGATCGACCTTGCCATGGGAGCGGTCGGCAAGTGGCAAGGGAGCTTCGAGATCCTGGAGGACGACGTCGCTGAGAGCTTCGGAGGGTCGTACGTCTCCCTGTCCGCAACGGGCTTGGTGGACGAGACCTTCGTGGAGATGGCCTTCTCCTACATCTCGATGGCATCAACAGCCGCCGAGATGAAGTTCCTCGTCATCAACAGTGTCATGGACCCGCCCAGCGTGTACATGGAGCCTGGCGAGACCAAGACCGTCACCTGGCGGATCACATACGATGGCTCCCTCGTCGAACCCACCTCCTTCGAGTTGTGGCTGGACGAGGGCGGGTCCGAGACCGAGGTGGACCCGTCCAGGGAATCCGTCGGCGTGTACAGCTACGATTACACCATGCCATCGGGGCCGAGGAGCTCGGCGGTCTACCTGGACTTCAGCGCTGATTACGTTGACGGGACCGATACCGTGGACGGTGACAACCAGGTCGACCTGTACATGAACTTCCTCCACGTCTGGGCGAAGAAGGTGGCCGTATCCGCCACCACCGCATCCTTCGACCTCTATGTCTCGAACAGGACCGGGGGCCCCGTCGAGGCGGCCGCCATCAACCTGGACTACTCGTACTACGACGATGAATATGATTTCAAACAGAAGACCGCGACCGGTACCACCGACGCGGATGGCAAGGCGAGCATCGACCTCCCCTACAACGATCTTGGCGACCTGGAGGAGAACGTCGATATCGAGGGCAAGGTCACCGGCCAGGGCTTCGAGCAACGATTGGTCTTCACACTTCAGGTCCGGATCATGGATGATAGCGAGCCCGACGAGCCAGACGAGACAGGCTTCGATGTCATCCCGACCAAGGACATGTTCGGCTTCGACAAGGACGTCAACCTTCCCTCCACCGCCTACTTCGACGGAACCGCCCACGGTTCAGGGACCATCTACTGGTACGCCCACACCCTCAATGCCGTGCTGAACAAGGGCAGTACCCAATCCGGTGTCCAGGGC
>JAUVRF010000259.1 GCA_030597775.1 Methanobacteriota archaeon
CACCTGCTCGGGAGGTTCCAGGTGACCGGGGCCGGGCTCGATGACGGGGTAGATGGGACCGGGATATCGGCCCGAGATCAGGTTGTGGAGCAGTTTCCCGCCGGGAAGGCTGGGGTCCTCGGAGGCGCCTATTATGGCGACCGAGCCGGGCCTCAGCAATGCCGTGGTGGCGGACCTGATGTCGGCCTCCATCCGCTCCCTGACGTCCTGGACCACGGGTGCTCTCCTCCTCGTCTGGCGCGATGCGCGTGGGAGCGTAAAAGGTTTTGGAAGGCGGGCGACGGGAGCTTCTGGCCGGTCGGTGGCGCAATCCTTTTCTGGCCCGCCCCCCATTCCGGTTGGCACAGGCGGGGGACCGTTGCCTAGACTCACACCCATGATGCGGCAGTACTACGCGGCCAAGGAGCAGCATCCCGATGCTCTTATCATGTTCCGCATGGGTGATTTCTACGAGATGTTCGGAGAGGACGCCAAGGTGGCCTCCCGCGAGATGGATGTGGTCCTCACGTCACGGGCGCCCGCCAAGGGGCAGCCCCGCATACCCATGTGCGGTGTGCCACATCACGCACTGGACGGTTACCTGGCCCGGCTCATCAAGAAGGGTTACAGGGTGGCCATCTGCGAGCAGATGGAGGACCCGTCAAAGGCCAAGGGCCTTGTCAAGCGGGAGGTGATCCGCGTGGTCACCCCGGGCACCGTGCTGGACACCGCCCTCCTTGATGACAAGTCGAACAACTGGCTCGTGGCCGTCGTCCGCGAGGGCGATCGATACGGGGTGGCCACGGTGGACGGGTCCACCGGCGATTTCATAGTCACGGAGCTTGAGGGGGCCAGGGAGGGCAACGGCTCCGACGAGGTCCTGCTCTCCCAGCTCGAGAGGCTGGCACCATCGGAGATCATCCTCCCATCTGACCTCTACGAGGATGCGGACTTCAGGTCGCTGCTGGGACAGCGGGTGGGCTCTGCCGTGCACAGGGGCTCGGACCTGGCCTTCACCGAGGAGGCCTCGTCGAGGTTGCTCAAGGACCAGTTCTCGGTGGTGTCCCTGGAAGGGTTCGGCATCTCGGAACGGCCACTGGCCACCGCAGCGGCCGGGGCCGCGGTCGACTATCTGAGGGAGACCCAGCGTGGGGCCTTGGCCCACCTGGAGGGGCTCACGTACTTCGGCGAGGACCAGTACATGGTCCTGGACGGGACGGCGCAGCGGAACCTGGAACTGGTCCGCAGCCTGCGGGACGGTACGACCCGTGGGACCCTGCTCGGAGTACTTGACCACACCCGGACCGCGATGGGCGGCAGGATGCTCCGCCGCAGATTGCTGCAACCCCTGATGGACGTTGCCGCGATCCATCGGAGGCTGGACCAGGTGGAGGCCCTGCGGGGAGCCACTATCCCCCGGGGGGACCTCCGGGAGGCCCTCTCGGACCTGCACGACCTGGAGCGATTGGCGACCAGGGTGGCCTCGGGCTACGCCACGCCCCGAGACCTGGGGGCGCTTCGGAGCAGCCTTGAGGTGGTGCCCCGGGTGAAGGAGGCGGCGAACAGCGTCGGCGAGGGGCCCATCAAGGAGCTGGCCGGGGGCCTGAACGAGCTGCCGGAACTGCGCGACCTTCTGTCCCGGGCCCTTGTGGACAATCCCCCTGCCCAGGTGGCCAAGGGTGGGATCATCCGGGACGACCACTCGGAGCAGCTGGACGAGATCAAGGCCGGCGTAAAGGGTAGCAAGGACTGGATCGCACGGCTCCAGGATGCGGAGCGGGCCAGGACTGGCATCAGGTCGCTCCGAGTGGGTTACAACAAGGTCTTCGGTTACTACATCGAGGTCAGCAAGGCCAACATCGAGCACGTGCCCGAGGACTACCAGCGTAAGCAGACACTTGCCAACGCCGAGCGTTACATCACCGAGGAGCTGAAGCGGTACGAGGAGATGGTGCTGTCCGCCGACGAGAAGATCCAGGCCCTGGAGGAGGAGCTCTTCGAGGACCTGTCCAAGCAGGCCGCGGAGAACGTGACGGAGCTCATGGCGACCGCTCGCACGGCGGCCAAGCTGGACGTGGCCGCGAGCATGGCGGAGGTCGCCGTCAGGCGATCGTACGCCCGGCCCGACGTGGATGGGAGTTCCATCGTTCGCATCCGTGGCGGAAGGCATCCCGTGCTCGAGACCCTCATGCCCGAGGGCGAGTTCATCCCCAACGACACCGACATGGACGGCGACTCCATACAGATCGCGCTCATCACGGGCCCCAACATGGCGGGCAAGTCCACCTACATGCGCCAGGTGGCCCTCATCGTCATCATGGCCCAGATGGGGGGCTACGTGCCCGCCATGAGGGCCGAGCTGGGTCTGGTGGACCGTGTGTTCACCAGGGTGGGCGCGTCGGACGACCTGGCCCGGGGCCAGTCCACCTTCATGGTGGAGATGATCGAGGCCGCCACCATCCTCAACTGCTCCACCGACCGGTCGCTGCTCGTCCTGGACGAGATCGGTCGTGGGACGTCCACCTTCGACGGCCTCTCCATCGCGTGGGCCGTGGTGGAGTACATCCATGCCCACTCGCGGGCGAAGACCCTGTTCGCCACCCACTACCACCGGCTGACGGACCTGGGCCGGCTGCTTCCCCGGCTCAAGAACTACCACTTCACCGCTGAGGAGCGGGATGGCGAGGTGGTGTTCCTGCGCAAGGTGGTGGACGGCTCCACCGACCGGAGCTACGGCATCCAGGTGGCGGCCCTGGCGGGGCTGCCCAGGGAGGTGCTGGACAGGGCCAAGGACATCCTGGAGTCGATCGAGAGCAAGAACGCCATCACCGTTCAGGCGCAACGGGCCGAGGGGGGAACCCCCGCGGTCCAGACGGTGCTCTTCGACCTGGAGGGCAGGTCGATGGGTGAGGCGGTCCGGGCAGAACCCAGCCCCATCGAGGAGGAGATACGGAACGTGGATGTCATGAACATCACGCCCCTCCAGGCCCTGGTGATGCTGAGCGAGCTCAAGGCCAAGCTGGCCGAGGACGCCGACGAAGGTGGAGGTGATGGAGATGGCTAGGGTCAAGGCCTTGGACAGACGGGTGTACGAGCGCATCGCGGCGGGGGAGGTCATCGAGCGGCCCGCCAACGTTGTCAAGGAGCTGCTGGAGAACTCCCTGGACGCGGGGGCTCGGAAGGTGAGCACCGAGATACGGGGCGGTGGCATCGAGCTCATCCGCGTCCGGGACGACGGCTCGGGCATGGAACGGGAGGACGCGCTCCTCGCCATCCAGCGCTACACCACCTCGAAGCTGGAGGACCTGGACGACCTGGAGGACCTGTCCACCCTGGGCTTCCGGGGGGAGGCCCTGGCCAGCATCGCCGCCGTGTCCAAGATGGAACTGGTCACCAAGACCCGGGAGGCCCGCACTGGGACCCGGATCTCGGTGCAGGGGGGCGAGGTCATCTCCGTGGACGAGGTGGGGGCCACCGAGGGCACCGCCATCGAGATCCGGGACCTGTTCTACAACGTGCCAGCACGGAGGCGCTTCATGAAGGGCCCGGGACCGGAGGGGGCCAGGGTGACGGACGCCGTCCTGCGTCTGGCGCTGACCCGGCGCATGGTGCACTTCGTACACGTGGTGGCGGGAAGGGAGGTGCTCAACGCGCCTCCGGCCAGCAACCTCAAGGACCGTGCCGTGGCCGTGCTGGGCCGGGACGTGGCCCGCTACATGATACCCATAGTGGACCCCGACCCCGACGAC
>JAUVRF010000223.1 GCA_030597775.1 Methanobacteriota archaeon
CGCTCACGTACTCCCCGTCGAGGGAGTCGATATCATTCACCGCCTGGTGGACCTCGTAGATCTTGTCGGGGACCATCCCCCACAGGAGTATGGCCACCAGGCCGGCCGCGGCGGCGACCGCGGCCCCGATGCGGGTCTGCTTGCTGGGGGTGCCCGTGGGCCTCGGCTTCTCCGGTGCTTCCTCGTTGGTGGTCGCCTCGACCTCTTCCCCGGTCGGGGCCTCGATCTCATCAGGACCCGTCTCGTTGTCCATCTACTACCTCCTGGAGAACGTCGATCTCACGGGCCAGCCGCTGCTGGTCGAAGTGGACCTTGAGCATGTAAATGAATATGCCACCCCAGATGATTGCATATGCCAGATAGAAGTACACGATATCGTCCATTTCAGTCACCTACCTTGAGCTTCAATTCATCAGCGCGATCCTGGAGCTTGGCCGCCCCGACACGGAGCAGCAGCAGAGCGATGTAAAGGAACGTCATGGCAAAGACCGCCACTATGAGGGCCGGGACCATCCCCGCGGTCACGATCTCGCCCTGGTCGCTGGCGATCACGGTGGGATGGGACTGGATCCATATGCGATTGGCCGCGAAGCTGAGAGGGATGCAGAGCATGCCGATGACGCTGAACACGGCGGCAAGGGTCGCCTTCGACCGCCTGGACTGCACGTTCGCCCGCAAGGCCAGATAGGCGATGAACACAAGCCAGAGGACCAGGGTCATCAGCAACTTCAGGTCCTCCCACCTCCAGAACTCGCCCCAGATGGCCCTGGCCCACATGGGCCCGGTGAGGATGGCCAGGGTGGTGAACACCACGCCGATCTCGGCTGAGGCCACCGCCCAGTTGTCCCACTTGAGGTCCTTGGTCTTCATGTACACTATGCTGGTGGCGAAGGTAACGATGAATGCCACGTAGGCTATCCATGCGGAGGCCACGTGGAAGTAGAAGATCCTCTGGACGTCTCCCATGGTCTCGTGGGGTGGGACCCAGATCATGGCTAGGAAGATCCCGTTGAGGACCAGGACCGCCGAGATGAGTATGAATGCTAGCCTGATTCTGCCGAACAGTTCCATGCTAGGCCTCCAATATAAAGTCCATCAATAAATAACCTGTGGCGATGAACACCAAAGCGAACACGGCCAGGAACCTCACCTCATTGCCGACATCAGCAAGACCGGCACCCCCGAATATCTCGGAGGTCGCCGAAACGGCCGAGAGCACGACGGTGAAGAGAAGTACTGGAATGGTCAGGACCATGAGCATCACTCCCGCCTGGGAAAGTTGCGATGATATCGCCGATATGATGCTTCCCAGGGCCACGAACCCCAGGGTGCCCAGGACGAGGACCGTCATCAGGGCCGCCATGTCCGGAAGGTCGAAGGGGAAGAAGACGAAGAACAGCATTAGGGTGAAGAGCTCGAGGCCGAACACCACGAGGAGGCTGGCGAGGAGCTTGCCCACATATACCGCCGAATGGGGTATGGGGGCCAGGAGCAGGCCCTCCTTGGTAGACTCGTCCACCTCGCGCTTGTAGATGGGGGTCATGGAGAACATCCCCGCGAAGAATATCGGAATCCACAGGACCGGGGCAGCGATCGCCGTGGGCGTCTTGTCGAAGGACGAGAACGCGAACCGGAACGATGTCAGGATGAGGAAGGCCAGGAGGAGATAGGTGACGATGGTCTGCTTGTTGCGGAACTCGACCCGGAGCTCCTTCTGGAAGATGGCCCCCACGGCACCCATCAAGGACCACCTCCCATCACGTCCAGGTACCTTTCGGAGAACTCGTCCCATCCAGAGGAGTCGTTCTCGAGGACCAGCCTGCCTCCGGACAGTATCCCGGCCCTGGTGGCCATCTCGAGGCCCTGGGCCAGGTCGTGGGTGATGGCCAAGAAGGCGGTCCCCTTGGCACTCTTCTCCCTGATCAGCCGCTCCAGGGTGGCGGTGGCCCTGATATCGAGGCCCGTGTAGGGTTCGTCGAGCACCACCAGGTCGGGTTCGTGGAGGATCGCCCTGGCCAGTCCAAGCCTCTGCTTCATCCCGCGGGAGAAGGTCGCGACCCTGTCGTGGGACCTGGCGAACAGGCCGACCTCCTTGAGCAGTGCCTTCGACCGCTCCGCGCGGTTGGGGACATCGTAGAGCTGGCCGAAGAAATCCAGGTTCTCCATGGCGGTGAGCTCTCCGTAGAGGTAGGGCTCGTGGGAGAGGAAACCGATCCTCGCACGGATCGCCAGGGCCTCGCCCTCGAGGGGCTCGCCGAAGAGGCGCACCTCTCCCGAGTCGGGCTTCATGAGACCCGTGAGGAGCTTGACCAGGGTCGTCTTGCCAGCTCCGTTGGGACCGAATAGGAAGTACCGGTCCCCGGACGATATGGATAGGTCGACGCCCCTGAGCACCTGGTTGCGCCCGAAGGACTTGACCAATCTCCTGGCCTCTAGTACAACGGTCGACATCCAGGCCCGTTGATTCCCTTCATGGGGATAAAACCTTCGGTATCCTCGGTTCTAGGACCGACAGAGGTCGGATATGGGCCCGGTCAGACCACCCAGATGCCAACGTGGTTGAGGGCCAGCAGGAAGGTCCCGATGGCCATCAGGCTACCGGTGAAGAAGATGACCCATAGTATGATGTCCGCTTTCCTCGTGACCCTGAGGTAGATGATCGGCAGGAACTCCAGGATCGATATCGGCCAGACCCTGTAGATCACCTCGGGCGAGTAGAGGTAGTCGTTGAGACCCAGGGACAGTAGCGCGACGTTGGCGATGAAGAGAAGGACCATGGATGCCTCTGCAGCCCTGTCCAGGCCCAGCTTCACCGCTACGGTCTGGATATTGCTGTCACCGTCGTACCTCATGTCGGCGACGGTCGTGAGGATGTATAGGCAGCCGGTCCCGAATACCATTGGTACGAGCCAGAGCCAGGGATATTCGCCGAGGGGGGCCGCGATCATGAAGCCCGCCATCGAGCAGAGGAGGCCGAATCCCACCATGTTCGTCAGAAGGTCGAGACCTCCTCGACCCTTGAACCGGAACGGTGGGGATGAGTAGAGGAATGAGAGGACCACTATGAAGGCCGAGATCACGAAGAAACCGGGGGAGATGAGCATGGCAAGGACGAGTGAGAGTATGAAGAGGAAGCCCGAGGACCCGAGGATCATCCTGGGCCTGGTGGGTACCTTGTGGAAGGGGAGGGAGCTCTTCCTGGGATTGTTCTTGTCGATGTCATGGTCGAAGAAGTCGTCGTAGAGCACCGTTCCCCCGCCCAGCAACGGACCTATTATGATGGCTCCTAGCCAGAACTCCCAGGTCTGGCCCAGATACAGCACGAAGGTCTCGATGTAGGTGCTCGCCACGGTCGGGTTGTCCTCGAGCCATTGGAGCCCCGGGAAGATCTCGCCGGAGGCCCAGACCCAGCTGATGCAGTAGGGGAAGGTCGCCACGATCCAGAACTCCGGACCCATGTGGCGGAGCATGGCCTTGAAGTACCTGAGAGGGTACAGCCTGATCTCTTCAACAAGGATTCTCATGGATCAGACCGACGGACCGAGGGCCTCGAGTATCAGCTGCATCAGGTCGATGGTGGGTTGCCTGACGCCCAGCTGCTTGGCCCCCGCGTTGAGGTTCACTGCGCAGAAGGGGCAGGTGGTGATGATCTGCTCCGAGCCCACGTCTATGGCCTCTTGTACCCTGCCAGCGGCGATGTTCACCGCGTACTCGTCGAACTGGGCCTTGAAACCGGCCCCCGCGCCACAGCACCGGGACTTGCGACGGTTCCGGGGCATCTCCACAAGTTCGATGCCAGGGATCGACTCGATGACGTTCCTGGGGGGCTCGAAGACACCGGCATGACGGCCCAGGTGGCATGGGTCGTGGTAGGTTACCTTCCTTGGGATGGTCCTGTTGAAACTCAACCTCCCGTCCTCGATGAGCTTCTCGGCGTACTGGGCAACGTGGAGCACCTCGTAGCCAAGGGGTCCGATCGCCTTGGTGTGGTCCCGTTTGGTGGTGGCCATGCAGCCAGCGCAGGCCGTCAGCATCACATTGGCCCCCGATATCCTCATCTGCTCCTGGGTGTGGCGGGCGAAGGACTCGGTGAGGTTCTTCTGGCCCGTGCGCAGCAGGGGAGAGGTGCAGCACCACTCCTCCTCGCCCATTATGTTGAACTTGACATCAGCGGCCTTGTGGACCGTGGCAGTGTTCTTGGCGATCCTCTGCATCCTGAACGACTCGGTGCAGCCCACG
>JAUVRF010000607.1 GCA_030597775.1 Methanobacteriota archaeon
GACCCTCTCGTGGACGGGGAACAGGGCGACCTGGGCAAGGCGAATGTCCCGAAGGCCAAGCTCGGTGGCGGCATCCAGGGTGGGCAGTATGACGCCCTCGCCGTTCCGGAGGTGATGGTGGAAGCCAAGGGTCCAGCCGCTGCGGGCCCCGAAGGCCTCGAGACCGGCCTTGATGGATGGGACGATCTTGCTGCGACCGGTGGTGCCAGGTCGGAGCCTGGCCGCATGGCGACGTCCCTCGCCGGGGGTCTTGCCCACGCCCGCGAAGGGCCTCCACTCCCTTCCATCCAGCTTGGTGGGCACTCGTCGTCCCGCAGCGTTCACTACCCAGTCTGTGCCCTTCCGGGCCGGAGGTGACATCTTGGTGAATCCCCTACTCCTCTTCCAGCTTGCCCGCAGCGCGGGCCAGGGCGAGGACCTTCTCTGCCCGGGCACGAACGGGGGCATCTATCATCTTTCCCCCTAAAGCGGCCACGCCGGAACCCTCCTCCTCGGCCTTCTTGATCGCTCCCATGATCTTCTCGGACTTCTCAATGGCCTTGTCGTCCGGGGTGAATGCGTCGATGATGATGGGAAGCTGCTTGGGATGGATGGCCCCCTTGCCGTCGAAGCCCATCTCGGCGGCCTGCTTGGCCTCGTTGTACAGGCCCTCCTCGTCGCGGAAGTCCCCGAATACTGTGTCCGAGGCCTGGATGCCAGCGGCCTTTGCGGCTGCCACGATCTTCGACCTTGCGTACAGCATGGCCACGCCATCCCTGGTCCTGAGCCCGCCTACGTCCGCGGTGTAGTCCTCGGCTCCAAAGGCCAGGGACACGTTCCTGGGGCTTGCGATCGCGACCTCGTAGGCGTTGAGCACACCCTTGGCGGTCTCGATGAGGGGCACGATGGCAACCTTGCCGGTGGGAAGCCCGTGCTCGGCCTCCACCTCCTCCAGGAGGGCGTCCACCTGCAGCACGTCGGCCTTGGTCTCGCACTTGGGCACCACCACCCCGTCCCCCAGGTGGGCGACCGCCCGGATGTCCTCGGGACCGTACTCCGTGTTCATGGGGTTCACCCGGACCAACACCTCTGCGCTGCCCCAGTGGACGTGCTCGAGGGCGTATCGGACCATGATGCGCGCCGCGTCCTTCTGGGCGGGAGCCACGCTGTCCTCAAGGTCCAGGATGACCGAGTCGGCGCCGGCGGTCGTCCCCTTTGCCAGCACTTTGGGGTTGTTGCCAGGGGCATACATCCGGGTCCTGCGAAGCCTCATCACTTCACCCCCGACCTTCGGATCGCGGTCTCTAGCCGCGCCTTGGTCACCCAGCCCGGGGCGCCGTGGTCCCTGAGGATCACCTTGCAGTGGTCAACCTCCATGTCCGCCAGCAGCTCCCTGGCGGCCGCGTCTATACCCTCGCCGTCCGTGGATCCCTCCTCGGGCGCCGCGGGCACGATATCGATCTGCATCCCGCCATGGTCGGCCTCCTCGAAATTCGCCTCGACGTCACCCTTTCCGTCGGTACCAGCACTACCTGACCTTCCAGTCATCGCAAAGCCACCTCCACCCTTGCCAATGGGCGTCCAGGGTAGCGGTATCCGGCGATTTAACCCTTGGGCTCCCTCCCGATGGTCTCCCGGTCGAAA
>JAUVRF010000074.1 GCA_030597775.1 Methanobacteriota archaeon
CAGCACTGGTGGAAGACCACCCGGGCGGGGAGAACACAAGACCACCGGGCGCCCTGGCCGAGCGACTCAACGTGGACAGCGATATAACAAAGATATCGCACCTCCCAGGCAACATGAACACGGCACTGATGCTGTCGATGGTCGTCCTCGGAGCGGGGGCGTTCTACACGATAACCCTCAAGGATTGGCTCCAGAAGCTCGGGAAGGGCAAGTCACTTACCGACCCCATCTCCATGGAATCCCTGGTTGACCCGCCCACCGATCTTCCCACCCCTCCCACCGGATGGCCTGCCCGATGGGACAAGATGTCCGTGCCCAACTACGCGGTCGTGGCCGTCGCCGGACTGCTTGTCCTCGCCGGTCTTGTGGGCGGCATCTCCGTCAAGGGTGCCGAGGAATCCTCCACCGACTTCAATCCCACCCGTCGGGACGTGGAGATAGAGATGAGAGACCTTCCCGACGAGGAGACGGTCTTCACCGTTGCAGAGGAGTACATCAACGAGGGCAGCCTCAAGAACTTCATCTGGCAGCCCGACGGGGTTTGGTTCGTCTACCACATGGAACTGGTCGTGAGGTGGACCGACGAGACCCCCTATCCCCGGCATTCCAATCTCCCCGACACCTTCGAGGGAACCATCAACGCCAGCAACGGCGAGGGCGTTGCGAACCAGGGCTCGAGCAGCTCCAGCACGCTCGTGGGGGAGATGCGGACCTCCATCAAGTTCGACAAGTACATCCTAACCTCTTCGCTCACGGGCGTGATACTGCCACCCGATGTGGTGGAAGGGTCCATCAGCGTGAACATCACATGCCTCGAGGCGGGGGACCAGGTCCCGATCGGAGCGGGCCTCCTGACCTTCAATGACGACGGGAACACCATGTCAGCCGAGCTCATTGTGAGTTACAAACGCCTCGAACAGTCCAGTATGGACCAGTGATCTCTGGGGTCTGGCACCCCCGGCAAATAGTGTTTGGTCGATCGCGCCATACCCCGAAAGGTTGATAAGCAACTTGTACCCTTTCGAGGAATCATGAGCCCCGACGAGACCCCTACTGAACCCCAGATCGATGTCGGAGAGGCCGAGGCCAAGCCCAAGAAGTCGATGAAGGAGAGGTTCGCCTTCCTCGATAAATCAGGCAAGTCGATGGACAAGGTCCCGGGTGTCAACAAGATCCCAAGGTCTGCGCGGGTGCTCGTTCTCATAATCGCAGTGGTCCTCATCGTCTCCATCATCGCGATATCCTGGCCCTCGGGCGAGAAGCCTCCAGACCTCCCAGACACTGTGAACGTGGCCAAGCTTGAGGACTGGTCCTGGACCTCGGGATCGACGCAGGGCGAATTCCTCAACGAGGGGCCCACCCTCACCCAAGCATTGTCCTCCATGGTCGAGGGGAACGGAACGATCTTCATCGAGATGGTCGAGGTGACCATCACCTGGCAGGACGAGCCCGACGGCAGCATCGGTCCTCGGCAGAAGGAGAACCAGCCCGACACCTTCCAATTGGAGATCAACAGCACCATCAACGCATCGGCGATGTCCGAGGAGATGTCCAACACCCACGGTGCCAGCCAGTCGATCTCAGTGTTCGTCGATATCGCTGACAGCGGTTACAGCTACCTGGTGATCGGCAACACGACGGGCATCAAATTGGGTGATGACGTCACGCCGGGCGAGATCAACATCATCGTCCACATGATAGTGGCTGGTGACCACACCTCCTCCCCCCAGGTGCTCATCATCAACGATTTCGGGAACGATTACACCATCGAGATCTCCGTCACTGGCAAGGTCATCCCGGAGTAGGGTTCCAAGGAACCACGGCAAGAACTACGACCCGGAGCCTGCGGCCTCCTTCAATGGACCCCACTGCATCCGTCCAGGTCCACTATCAGAACAATCTCACGATGAGGTACTTGGTGATGACGGCCGAGATGGCGATCATCCACATGATGCCCACCAGGTGGGTCAGACCCCCGACCCAGTGACCGCCCCCGATGATGCGCGTGATGGCCATCGATACGACAGCATGGAACACCAGCAGGAAGATTATCAGTAGGCTCAGCAGCTGGAGGTCGAAGGTGTTCTGCTGGAGCAGGAGGATGAATTCGAAGCCCTGTATCGGCTCGACCCCCTTGAACATATCGAAGAACCCCTCGACCAGGAACAGGGCCAGGTAGAGGATGACCGTCATCGCGATGGCCAGGCCGTACAAGATGCCCGTTATCCTGCCCTGGGTCTGGAACTTCTCGATGCGGAGGCTCAGAAGCCTGGAGAAGTTGGTCGAGATGATGCGGCTTATTGCCCTGGGCTCGCCGCCCGCCGAGGTTCCCTCGGAGAACATCTCGGAGAACTTGGATATCAGCTCGGAGTTGGTCTCCGCGCCGAACAGCTGCCACGCCCGCTGACGGTTGATGCGCATCGCCACCCGCTTGTACAAAGCCCTTATGTTGTCGGTCAGAGGGCCGAAGTCATGGTAGGATAGCTTCTTCAGGGCCAGCACCGCCACCTTTCCCGTAGCCTCCTGGGTGGAGCCCAGGGTCCGGATGAACGATGGGAAGTTGTCGTCCTTGCGCTTGATCTCCATCTCCTGGAGGTTGGCGTAGAGGCCCGGATACGCCAGCGGTGTGATGGTGAAGGCGATGGCCAGGGGTATCGTTATGTGGGGGGCGCCCAGCAGTATCAGGACGCCGAAGAGGAAGCAAAGCGGGATGCTGATGCCGAGCCGCCTGCGGATCTCCCGGGCCTGAACCGTCTCCAGGGGTCCGTTGTACCAGAGCCGTTCGCCCGGGACCGAGGCCCACAGGAAGAACAGGAAGCCACCCTCGATGAAGATGAATATGAGGACCGCCAGGGACATGAGGAGGTTGGCATCCTGGCCGGTAATGAGGGGGAAGAGGGCCACGATCACCATCACGAACATGGCCGATATGACCAGGCTCAGGAACACCTCGTTCATCACGTCCACGTTCCGCAGGCTGCTGTGGTAGTTGGCGGAGTACTGGTCCATGAACGCCGTCTGCTCGGCCTGGAAGAACTCGATGGCCGAATCCCCCGCCTCCATGGAGTAGGCGAGGCGATAGAGGAAGTCGGAGAACAGGTCGGAAGGGGTCTGCTTGGCGATGAACCGACAGGAGGCGGAAAGGCCCACATGCCACTCCTCGGCCAATTTGTAGATCTTCCGGACCTCGTCGGCCAGCTCCCGGTAGCCCTCCATCTGCGAAAGGAGATGGAGGATGCTCTGTCTCGAGGACTCGCCAGTGCTCAAGGTCCCGATGCGGGTTATGAAGAGGTGCATGTCCCTGTCGATGGCCAGTCCCTTCCGCTCCCACTCGACCAGGGGCCAGAAGAGGACCAGCACGGCCAGGTACACCGGGACGAACATCAGTATGAGGAATAGCCATCCACTGATGACCTCAGGGAACAGCCACCATATCACGATGATGGTGAACAGGCCCAGGAAGAAGATCGGAAGCACCCTGGTTATCAGGAATGCCCGGAAGGACATGTCCAGCTCGCGATAGGCCAGCTCCAGCTTGACCATCCACCCCGAGCTGGCCGTCTCCCCGCTCATGCGGTCCACCTCACGCGGCCTGGAGGGCCCTCTCCCACCAGTGCCGCTTCTCCTCGATATCCCGGATGGTATTGATCTTCAATTTGTAATACGCACGGAAGAGGCGGTTGACCCTGTCGTACTCAACGATGTTCCGGTCGACCATCTCCTTGATGACCCGGGCTCGCATCTCCAGTTCCTTATAGATGTCCCGCTTGTCCTCGAACTTGAGGAACGGGGCGATCTTGTCCTCCAGGATGTACGAGTTGTTCATGCCCCGGAAGTAATGGGTATCGGTGAAGGGGTCCCATCGGAAGACGGACCTGGTGAGCACGCCGTCCATCTCCTTGGAGTACCGGAGTATCTCGTCCACCGAGGTCACACGGCGGATCAGCACGCCACCCTCGTACATGATCTGCTGGAACAGTGCCACGTTCAGGTTGTCGATGAACCGGATGGGCACGTTGATGGGGTCACCCGTGAACCTCTGGATCAGCTGACGGGTGGAGGGAGCGTGGAACGTGGACATGACGCTGTGGCCCGTCTGCATCGCCTGGAACATGTAGTTCCCCTCGACGCCACGGGTCTCGCCCACGATGATGTAGTTGGGCCGACTGCGCAGTGCCGTCCGGACCAGGTCGAACAGCTCCACCCGGGAGCCCTCGGGTCCCGTGGGCCGTGTGATGAGTCGCTGCCACACGGGCTGGGGTGCGATGACCTCGGGGGTGTCCTCGGCGGAGTAGACCTTGTGCTCGTGGTTGATGAAGGTCAGGCAAGCGTTCAATGTCGTCGTCTTGCCCGACGCCGTCTCGCCGGAGATGATGATGGACATGCCGTTCTCCATGCAGAGCCAGAGGTACGCCCCGATCTCCGGGGACATCGTGCCGAACTGGGTGAGCGCTACGAACGTCAGGGGCTCCTCGGTGAACTTCCGGATGGTGAATGACGAGCCCAGCTTGGAAATGTCCTCGGAGTACACGATGTTCACGCGGGAACCGTCAGGAAGGGCACCGTCGACGATGGGCACCGCGTCGGACACGGGCTTGCCGATGCGCTCTGCGATGTTCCGGATGTACTCGTGGAGCTCGCATTCGGTGGTGAACCTGATCGAGGTCTCCAGCATGCCGAAGATCTTGTGGATCACGTGGATGCGCGACAATCCCACCGAGTGGATGTCCTCGTTGTAGGGGTCGCGCAGGATGGGCTCCAGGATGCCCGACTCGATGAGGTCCCGGACGATGTAGTACTGGATGGTCTTGTACTCCTCTTGGGTTATCCTCACCCTGTCGGCCTCGAACCTGGAGTACCGCTCCTTCTTGAGCTCCTCGATGGTGGTCACCTTGTTGAGGATGCGGGTGATTATCTCCTTGAACTCCTCCTCGTCGGCGTATGACTTCTCCATGGGCGCCTCCCGCAGGGCCAGGTCCATGATGCGTCTGTACCGGGCCTTGAGGTCGGCGTCCATCTGGGGTTCGATGACTATGTAGCGCTTGCCCCTCTCCGGGTCACGGTAGATGTGGAGGAAGATGGGGTCGCCCACGGGGTAGAGCATGTTGGGGAACTGGTCCACGGCCATGCCCCGGCTCAGGGACATGTAGAACCTGGGCGTCTCGCCATAGGCGGCGGTGAAGCCTTCCACGTACCTGTTCAGGTGCGGGAACTTCTCCATTGCCGTGTTGAACCCCGACATCTCCTTGGCCATCTTTCTTGCACCTCATGCTACCGTTGTGATATCGATTATGAACCCGATCTTCGGTTCTATTCGGAACCCTATCGCGTCAGTCACGGGCTCGGTCGTCTTCCCGAACCGGTGGACCAGCAAGGTCCTCGTGGTGGCGCCCTCGAAAATCGCCTTCTTGATGGTGATGTAGATCTCCGAGTCGCTCTGGAAGGGTGACAGGATGTGCTCGGGTATCTCGTCCTGGTCCATGGTGAGCAGAATGGTCTTGTTGAGGGCGGTGAGCTTCTTGAAGAACGCCAGCACCTGCAGGCTGCGGGAGCCCTTCAGGTCCTTCTTGGTGAGGGAGGAGAAGGTGTCGATGATGAGGATGTCCCGGTCGTACAGCTGCTTGGCCTCCATCAGCTTGTTGAGGAACTCGTCACGGGGCACAGCCTGCCCGATCAGGGGATACACGGGGATGAACAGCAGGTTCCCGGTCAGGAGGTGGTTCACCACGGGATATTCCAGGGACTTCATCTGATCGATGAAGCCCTTCGTGGTGAGCTCGGTGGAGACATAGGTCACGGTAACGCCGTTCTTGAGAAAGCCGTAGCACAGCCGCTGCATGATGGCGCTCTTGCCGCCGCCGTACTCGCCCATCACCAGGGCTATCATGCCCTTGGGGAACCCTTCCCCGAGGGAGCGGTGAAGACCGTCCCGGTCCAACTCGAACTCGTACAGCTCAGCCATAATCGATCGACCTCACGGCAGGCTCCCGATGCGGAACTCCTTGGTGTCGGCGGCACCGTAACTGGTGATGACCTTGATGAAGTGGTCGGAGTCCGCGGCGAAATAGCAGTCCTTGACGGTGAAGACCACCGTCACGCCAGGCGTCCAATCCGAGCCCCCACCCACGATCCTCGTGGTGTAGTTGTGGTCTATGCCATCGACGAGCATGAGGGTCTGGTTCTCGAAAAGGACCTCAGCGCCTGTGTTCTTGACGTATATGTCCAGTTCCTTGGAGGTGTTGTTGTAGGGCATCGCAACCAGGTCGTTGATGATCTCGACGCGGGAACGGATGGACTTGGATTCCGCGATGCCCCTGGCCTCCATCGCATCGTTGAGGTCGTTGATGATGTAGGTGAAGGACCCGACGAGGACGACAGCGAGCATCGTAGCCGCTATGAAGAATATCAAATGCGTCGCGCTGGTCGCAGCCATTGCCTTTCCCTCCGATGGTCCATCAGTTCATTATCTTGGTTCCGGATACCCCGTTTGGTGTAATTAACCTTATTCTGGTCCAGTTGTTGGCCGAGGTGTAGTCAACCTCGAGGTACAGGACCTCGTGGACGCCCCAGATGCTGGAGGTCGTACCGCCCACCACTCTTATTTTGATGCTCTCGGTCTCTATCGTCCCGTTGAAGAGCACGTCCAGATAATCCGTGTTCATCGTCACCTCCCCGGTGTTCGTCACGTTGATGAACACCGTGGTGGAGTTGTAACTAGTGTTGATGATGCTGACCCGGGTACGTTGCCGGGCGTACTCGGTGTCGGTGACGTCCAGGGCGGACTCCGATAGCTCCTGGTACATGGTGAAGACCACGTTCGCCGTGACACCCAGGAGGATTATCACTCCGGTGAAGATAATCGCCGTGGCCGCCGAGGTGCTGAAACCCATATCACCCTCCCAAGAGGGTTGAAGGCCCTCCGTCCCCTCTAGAGGGCGAAGAAGTCTTCCAGCCCCTCCTTAAGATTCATCACATCTCTCTCGAGTTCCTCGAGAGCGTCCTTGTCAAGGTCAACTCCACGGATCCTCTCTATCAGTATCAGGCTCTTGAGGTGGTCCTCCGGGGACATCTTCCAGGAGTCGTACTTGACAGCGCCCCCCGCTCTTCGGACGTCGGACCGGGCGAGCTCGTGGAGGTCCTCCTTGTCGTAGGTCATCACCACGTCGCCGTCCTTGTCCTTGCCCTTTCCGCCCTTGGCCTTCTTCTTGGCCTTCTTGGGCTTGGCCTCGACCTCCTCGCCCGCCACGCCTCGCATCATGGTGGTGACCTCGGACTTGATGCCAGTCGAGATCCATCCGATCTTGACATAGAAGGCCAGGAGGTTCGTCATCTCCTTCCTTGGGACCTTTTCCATCATGAACTCGATCCACCTGAGCATGGCGATGTGGCAAGTGGGAGCGTCCCCGACCCGGGTCAATCGGGCGATGCGCACGGGGGCGGCCTCGACCTCGGCCATGATGGGTTCGCCCTCGATCTCCTCGACCTCGGCGAACATAGCGCCCTCTCCGGGCTCCTCCGCGAACAGGTCTCCGAAGTCTTCGCCCTCGGCGGCGATCTCGGGGGTGGGCTCGAACAGGGCATCAAGCTCTGGAATGCCCGTATCGCCCTCCTCCTCCATTGCCGTGATAGAGGCTCGGGCCTCCATATCCGCCTCGCTGCTGGGGCTGGTCTGGGTGGGGGTCGTGTCGTGGAGGGGGGTCGGTTCCGGCGTGTCGCGCTCCATGGATGCGATGGAGTCGCGGACGCGGGCGCTGTCCG
>JAUVRF010000420.1 GCA_030597775.1 Methanobacteriota archaeon
ACCGATGTTCCTAGGCGTAGCGGCCTTCTTCTTCGCCGGCATGCTTGGGATAGTGGGCGGTGTCGCCTTCTTCACCGACGACTCCAGCCCGCTGAGGAACATGTGCGGGATCGTCCTGGTGTTGCTCATCGTCGGTGGCACCGTGTTCATCCTCATAGGCCTCAAGGGGAGGAAGAGGCAGCAGGACCTCGAGCGGGTGGCGGACCTCCTCAAGGCCTACAGGCGGATCGAGGTCACCAAGCTGGCCCAGAAGATGGATGTCACGCCGATGGAGGCCGAGTACACCATCGCCGAGTGCATCGGCCAGGGCCTGGTGGAAGGATACATCGACAGGCGCGAGGGGGAGTTCTTCACCAAGGAGGCCCTCTACCAGGTGATGGACATCGACAGCTGCCCCAAGTGCGGAGCACCCACCGATGACCTGTACCTGGTGGGAGAGGAGATCCGCTGCGAGTACTGCGATAGCATCGTTGTGGCCATCAGCGAGACCCGGGAGAAGTCAGAGGGGTGACCATCCCCCGGACCAGGGTAATGGATTAATACCCTCGAAGGTTCTTATCCAGTCGTCCATGTCAAAGAGCATCTCGGTCATCATCACGGGCCCGACGGGCAACGCTGGCTCTGGTGTGCTCCACGCGTGCCTTCAACATCCAGCGGTCGACCGGGTCACCGTCCTCGCACGCAAGAGCCTTGGAAGGGCCGACGAGAAGTTGATCGAGGTGATCCACAGGGACTTTCTCAACTACTCGAGCATCGAGGACCAGCTGGCGGGCCACGATGCCTGCTTCTGGTGCCTGGGAGTTTCCCAGTCGAAGGTGAGGAAGGAGGAGGACTACCACCGCATCACCTACGAGTTCACCATGGAGGCGGCCAGGGTCCTTGAGAGACTGAACCCGGGGATGACCTTCTGCTTCTTGACCGGTCTGGGTACCGACGAGACCCAGAACAGCCGCATGATGTGGGCCCGGATCAAGGGCAAGGCGGAGAAGGACCTGCAGGGTCTCGACCTCGACCTGTACAACTTCAGGCCAGGGTTCATCCATCCCATCAAGGGACAGAAGAGCAGCACCATCATGGGGACCATCCTCTATCCGTTCATCCGAAACTCGAAGAAGTACTGCGTCGAGGGGGACGAGTTCGGTCTCGCCATGATAAACGCCACACTGCACGGATACGAGAAGCGGACGCTGGAGAATCCCGATATCAGGGCACTCGCCAAGAGAACGGCTTGAGGGCCGGGGTCCCGTGCCCTTCGGAGGACCATATGTTCAGTTGAACATATCGTCCAGAAGATGTCCGGACTTCGTCGCCTTCGTGCGCAGGTAGTCCTTGTTGTGGGGGTTGGGCTCAATGATCAGCGGTATCCTACCCTTCACATTCACATTGTGCCTCTCGAGCCCCTCGATCTTCTTGGGGTTGTTGGTTATCAGCTTGATGGATTTCACGTGGAGGCTCTTGAGCATGTGGGCCGCGATGCCGTAGTCACGCTCGTCGGGCTCGAAGCCCAGGGCCAGGTTCGCCTCCACGGTGTCCAGTCCGAAGTCCTGGAGCTGGTACGCCTTGATCTTGTTGATCAGACCGATGCCCCGCCCTTCCTGGCGCATGTACAGGATCAACCCCTTCCCCGCGTCGTTGATCATCTGGAGGGCGGCCTCGAGCTGCTCCCCGCAGTCGCATCGCTTGGAGCCCATCACGTCACCGGTCAGGCACTCCGAATGCAGGCGAACGGGAACGTCCTCCTCGTCGCACACGTTCCCCTGCATGACGGCTATGTGGTCCTTGTCGTCGCGGTTATTGTAGAAGCCGACGATCTGGAAGTCGCCGTACTTGGTGGGGAAATCGGCAATGGCCACCACCTTCACGCATACGTCCGAATCATCTCCCTCGCAGTAGTGAGCCTGGTCACGCTCGATGAGGTCCTCGATGGTCGGCTTGTCTATTGGCACACCCTCTCGAACAGCATGTTGGTATTTGTATTTGTTTAGCATCCTATTCGGTGTCATGACCTTCTTCCATAGTCACGTTCACCGACCCCCCCTGTCTGGGTATTTAAAGGATAATGCCCTACAATAGTATGATGAAGCTGGTAAAAACCATCACTACAAAGGTAATCCAACCTACCGCGAGGAAACGAAAGGCCCTCGATGCACTCTGGAGGTCCTGGAAGGACGCCCTCGGGTTGAAGCGCGATTACGCATACCTTCGCGAGAGCACGGACCTCCCCTCATATTACTGCCGTGAGATCGGCTGGAAGGTCAAGAAGGGCGCCGACGCACCCGTCGGGGTTCCTAAGGACGCGCTCAAGCTCCTTCCAGGGGGTTCCTTCGCGCCCTGGTTCGCATCCATTCCCACTCCCGATGGCAGAGTCTGTCTTCCGCTCCGCATGTCAAGGGGCCACAGCAAGCTCCTTGCCGAATGCGAGATATGTGACAGCCAGCTCATCAAGCGCGGGAAGGAGTACCATCTCCACATCGTCGTGGCGAAGGATGCTCCCATCCCAACAATTCCCTTTCATGCACCAGTCCTCGCCGTGGACATCGGGGAGCGTGTCATCGCGACGTCAGTGATGCTCGTCGAAGGCACCATCAGCTCCCTGGGATTCCACGGCAGGGA
>JAUVRF010000232.1 GCA_030597775.1 Methanobacteriota archaeon
GCGGACACAGCAGTGGTTTGTCCACCAGGATGTCGACCTCGACGTTCGTCACCTGCTGAAAGTCACCGATGGTGTCCTTGGTGTTCCCGATCTCCCCGATGTTCCGCTGCACGGCAAGGGCCTCGATGTCGTAACGGCCCATGGCCTTGGTGGCCATGCACACGCCAGGTAGCTGTCTTACCAGCTTGAGGACCCGGTCCGAGTAGGGTTGCTTGACCTGTATCCCCAGTATCACGATGTGCTTCTTGTCGGTCTTCCTGTGGTCTATGATTATCGTGGAACCCCTGATGAACCCCCTCTTCTTCAGTGATGTGAAGTGGTTCCTGATGGTCTCGGGAGAGACCCCGCACACGTCCGCTATCTCCTTGAAGGGCCGTCGTGCGTCCTCTTGAAGCATACGTATAACGGTAACGTCTATCGAATCGAGGGAATTATCGGGCATATAGCCACCGAAGGGCCCCATTGTTATGGACAGTATATAATGATTATCGACAATTTGGGTGTTTCTGTCCGGGCGTTACCCTGCATTCCCAAATATATCGGCACTGATGTTCCGATATGTCCGATAAATCACCCAACAAACAGACAATAACGCAATATTTATAATCTATTTTACCTATCTATGTTACAAGAGCCCCACCGTGAACCCGTCCGGAGGACGGGTGACACTCGGGCTCGAGCGACCAGAAAGGATGGTGATGTTCATGGCAACCGCATACGTACTGATCAAGACACAACCCGGCCACGAGCGTGATGTCTACTACAGCTTGGCCCGGCGGAGGAGGTTCGCCGAGGTCCACCCCGTCACGGGCCATTACAACCTTGTAGTGAAGGTCACCTCTGACAGCATGGAGAGCATCGGATACATCATACTCGAGGAGATCAACAACACGGATCATTTGAGCAGTTACGAGACATTGAACACCACCCAATTCTAGACCCCCCCCCGCCCGGGTCCCCGACGGGCCCGGGGGTACAACGCTATCAGCGAGGGGCCTGGGACGGGTGGCGATCGATCAAGCGCACGGGAAGGTTCTAACACATGAGGATCCGATTGCTGGTGACGGGCGGGACGTTCGACAAGGAGTACAACGAGATCACGGGAGATCTCTTCTTCAAGTCCACCCACGTGCCCGAGATCCTCGAGGATGGAAGGTGCGCCCTCGATGTGACCGTCACCGAGCTGATGATGGTCGACAGCAAGGACATGGACGATGAGCACAGGATGGCCATACTCAGGGAGGTCCTGATGGCCGACGAGGACCGGATCGTGATAACCCACGGTACCGACGGGATGGTCGAGACAGCCCTCTACCTGGCCGGAAGGGGACTGGAAAAGTCGGTGGTGATCACCGGCGCCATCATTCCCTTCGCCTTCGGGATCTCCGACAGTCCCTTCAATCTGGGCTCGGCCCTGGCCTTCGTCCAGGTCGTCCCACCCGGTGTCTACGTGGTCATGAACGGTAGGCTGTTCGAGGCCGACAACGTCCGGAAGGAAGTGGAGACTGGCACCTTCCAGCTCGTGATGTCGGACCACGACACCTCCTTCGACGTCCCGGGGAAGGACGGTCCAGGGGTCATCCTCTAGATCGCGGACCTGCACGTTGGCCCTCGCAGGGGTACGGATCGCCGCTGCGCGGCCGGCGCGCACCCGCGCGCCTCCCTTGCCAGGATGGGGGCGTTGGGCAGGGGCCAACCACGTTGTGTCCCCTCCGAGAATCGTGCCGATATCCTCTTTACGAAGGCTCAGCTTGGATGGACCATGGCCAAGCCCTACGTGGACGTGTCCGCGTTGCCCCGCCTGATGATCCGTCCCCGGCGCACCTTCGAGCAGTTGCGCCCCCACACCGGGCCCGCCCAGGGCGCCATCGTGGCCCTGATACTGATCGCGGTGGCGGGAGTCACGGACGCCATGGTGAGGTGGCTGTTCGCCACCGTGGGGAGCGGAGAGGTCCATACCATCGGATTGCTGGGGAGGTTGCCGACGGCGATGGGCGTGGTGCTGGGGTTCCTCGTGTATCTGCTGATAGCGGGGTTGACATACAAGTTCGTGGTCGGGTGGGGGAAGGCCAAGAGGCCCGACATGGGGTTGACCATCGGGTTGATGGGCTACGCGATGTTCCCCGTGGTGGTGCTGGGTATCGCGATGAGCGTGATAATGGCCTACTACGGAGGTGAGGTGACCAGTTTCGTGGAGGAGACCGGGGGCCTCGCCGAGGACTGGAGCGGCTGGGGGCAGTACTGGTTGGTGTACTGGCTGGTCCTGCTGGTGCTGGTGCTCTGGGGGATGAGGATCCAGGCGAAGGCGGCGGTGGTGGCCAACGATAGTGCCGGTGGCAGGACGCTGGGTTGCGTCGTGGTCGCATGGATAGTGAGCCTTTTCGTGTGGATACTGCTGGTGGAGGTATGGTTCCTGGCGACGAAGGGGGAGTTGGTGGGCATTCCCTGGTTGCCATTTTAACACGTGCCATAGCGACCTCGACCGGTCCTCTTGACCTCAAGCACAGACCGAAGGAGCTACTCCATCCCCTTGGAGCTCATGTAGCCATTGACCAGCATTTGAAGGAGCAATGGCAAGAGTAAATCTCCCGACGACAACCTCGGTTTGCGGACGAGGGTCCTGGAGAAGTTGACAAGGCCGAGACCCATCCTCAACGAGATCCTCTCGAGCTTGAGGTCGGGCACCTCGATCCCCGTCTCATCGATGATGACCGCCGTGAGGTACTTCGTATCATCCAGTCTCCCCTCTTGCTCGACCCTTTCGAAGATCGACCACCACATCTTGCAGCTCTCTTCTGCCTCGTCCAGCAGCTGGCGGGCCTCGTCACCATGGATGTAGCCGAAGTGACCCAGACTCAAGCTCTCGAACTCGATTGACCTGAATCGCTCCAGGGTAGCATAGTAGGCCTCTTGGTCCCAATAGGGAGCCACGAAGGGCGGGATAAGGGACATGGCTCCGAAGTTGTAACCGATCGAATCCCCCGCGAAGAGGTTCCCGTTCCGCTCGTCAAGAAGGGCGATATGACCCTTGATATGACCAGGTGAATCGATCACCCTGAGGGTCAGCCCGTCAAGGTCGATGACGTCACCGTCCAGGAGCGGGTGGACGCCCCGGATGCTCTGGAAACGTTTCCTTCCCTCCAGATCATGGTTCCATGACTGGTCCTCGAGGAGAGGGATGCTCTCCTTGCCGGCATGGACATCAATGGTATGGGACCTCTTCTGGAGATCCGGCAGCCCCTGGCAATGGTCCCAGTGGGCGTGGGTGAGCACGACGTGGTCCGGGGGAAAAGCATCGATGCCTTTGAGTGTCCTGAGGATCCGCGCCGATCCATCGGGCCCCCCGGCATCGATCAGGCATTTCTTGCCAGCTTCCACCAAGTAGACCGCACTCGTACCTGCCACGCCGTACATGCAGGCATCGATCAACGTGGTATGGTCGTTGATCTTTCCCGGAGTCCTGATGGATGCCAAGGTTCGGAATAATGTCTCATGGGCTTATTAGTTCGAGAGTCGCAGAATGAACGTACGACACAACAACGGTCGCGGGGTGCGGGGCAAGGGGGGCCAGGTTCGGCTCGAGGGTGGTTGCCGGGTCCGGGGCATGACCGGTCGTGGAGCATGGTAGCTGTATCCTTCCGATGAGCTAACCGATATGTCCTTCCTCCTCTTCCAGGTCGGCGAGGATCTCCTTCAGACGTTCCTCAAAGGGGAGCAGGTCCTCCGTGACAATCTGCCAAACCACCGCCAGATCAACATGGTTGTAATCATGGACCACCTTGTCCCTGGTTCCAGCAATGTCCTTCCATGGCACATCGGAGTACCTTGATCTCACGCCATCCGGTACGGATTTCGTCGCCTCACCAATTATTGTGATCCGTCTTAGAACGGCATCCTGGACCATCGTCTCATCCTTGAAGGTCTCCCAGTCCACATCCTTGATGAATTTCCGAATATAGGGTATTTGTTTAGCACGACGTACCGTCGCACTGAACTTGGGGGCTCGTTGTCCCCCTCAAGGGCGCAATACCAGGCGCCCCGGCGATGGCCACACAGGCCAACCCCCTACTGCCTAAGTTCACAGCACCGTGGAGATCCGCATTGTACTCCCCGCAGGAAGAAC
>JAUVRF010000466.1 GCA_030597775.1 Methanobacteriota archaeon
GCCAGGGTCTATCGAGAACTGCTCCACGATCTCGTAGAAACCCACCTTGGTGATATTGAGCTCATAGGTGCCCGGGGCGAGGCTGTCCCGGAACCTACCCTCGTCGTCGGTCTCGGTGGCTCCTTCCAGGGTCCCGTCCAGTAGGACCTGGACGACGGCATCCTCCACGGGGTCGCCCTCGGGGGTGGACACCGTGCCCAGGACCTCCTCCTGCCTCACCACGGTAAGATTGACCCAGGTCGTCCCGTTCGCCACTATGGTGAAGGGTACCCTGGCGGAGTTGTGGAACACGGGTGCCCAGGCGTAGGCTGTGTAGTCCCCTGGCGCAAGGTCAATGCTGTAATGTGGATCGGCACTGTCGAAACCGGTGTTGCCAGCCTCGTCGTCGGTCCCCGCGAAGGACACGACCACCTCGCCGTCCCGGAGGTTGGCCTGGCCGACGATGGTGATGTCGCCCACCAGGGTGCCCGTGTCCTCTCCCGCGACGGACATGGCCGCCGCTGCTATCGTGCATAGGGTGATGAGGAGAAGGACCACCAGCAAGGGGCTGGGTCTCCAGGTCGCATCCTCACCCCCTGTGAAGGTCGAAGGTCTGGTTCCCACACTCGGGACATCGCGTTGCGTCCAGTTCCATGACCGCCCCGCAGTCCGGGCACCGGAAGCTCTTCCAGGGGAAGGCGGTCCCGCACTCGGCGCAACTGTCGGTGTCCTTGGGCGCCAGGGCGTCGCATGACGGGCAACGCAGCTCGTCCTTCCGGGCCGCCTTTTCGGCCTCGGCGGCCGCGCTCCTCCTCTGGGTCCGAAGGGCCATGACCACGATGACCGCCAGGACCGTGACTATCACCGCCGCTACCAGGAGGCCTACGTACGAGCTCGTCCCGCCTGCCGTCTCCTGGGCAACGCTCATGGGGAAGTACAGCTCGTAGTCCTTGCCCACATCGACATCCAATCCCTGGCTCAACTTGGAGTAGCCCTCCAGCTGGACCCGGATGCTGTAGTTGCCCTTGGGAAGGTCCATCGAGAAGTGGCCGTCGCTGTCGGTGACGGCCTGGTAGGAACGGGTCAGCTCGCCCTCCTCTGGCTCTGCCACCACCGTGACGTTGGCGAGGGGGACGGTCCTGTGCTCGACCGTGCCGTTGACGACGCCGTACGTGGGCTTCTTGAGGCCCGTGAAGTCCACGTCCACATCTATCCGGTCACCACGGACCACATCTATCGTCACCTTGGCGGGGAAGTATCCCGGACGGGTCCCTATGACCTGGTAGGAGCCAGGGGCGGGGACGTTCACATTGGCCTCGGACTCTGTGTCCGACCATTCGAAGGAGGGGGTCCCGCTGGCGTTGATGACGGTGATCTCGTCCTGGCGCAACCCGTAGTTGGAACCCAACGGGTTCCAGGGGAGGAGAACGATGCGCAGGGTGGCTCGTGGAGGCGCCTCGGACAGGGTGGCGTTTATCGTCACCCAGTCATCGGGTTCGAGGGGGCCGGTGGAGATGTCCCTCGGGACAAGGCCGGGATGGGTGAACTTGAGGGTGTGTCCGACCTCCAGGAACGGGGCCACCATGATGTAGGACCCGTTCTCGTCCGTGGTGGCGTTGTACTCCTCCCAGCCGACGACAACGACCCTGGCGCCCTCCAGGGGAGCACCGTCCGAGTCCGTGACCTGGCCGTCGATGATCACCGTCCCGATGATGATACCGGCCGAGGGCATGGCCGCAGCAATAAGGATGACCAGCAGTAGGCCCGCGACCACCACCGGTGCCCTGCCCGTCACTTCCCGTTGCCTCCGTTCTTGTTCTGCTCCCATGAGGGACGGCGACTGAGGATGCGGCCGAACCTGCGCTGCCGGTTCATGGCCACGTATGACAGCAGGCCTATGATGACGACGATGAGGATGCCGGTGACGTAGGGCCCGTACACCTCCCAGAGGTCCGTCCCCTCCTCGGGGGGGACAGAAAGGGTCACCGAGGCGGAGGGCAGGGAACCTGCGCTGATGCGTCCCCGGTCGTCCACGGCGTCCACGCAGAAGTAGTAGGTGGTGCCGGGTTCCAGGTCGGTCACGAGGATGGTGGGGTCGGGACCCGCGGAGGCGTTGCCAACGCTGGTCACGTCCTCGTCCGCCAGGTCGGTGATGGGCTCGAGGCTCATGAAGACCCTGTACCTGACGATGGGGGCGCCCGTGGGGTTGTTGGACTCCCAGGCGAGACGGGCGCTGCCCTCCCCGGCCTGGACCGCCGCCAGTCCCCGGACCGGTCCCGGTGGCTCGGCGGTCGAGGCCCGTCTGCCGGCTCTCTACTTGGTCGGGCCCGCGTGTCCGGCCCAGTCCC
>JAUVRF010000588.1 GCA_030597775.1 Methanobacteriota archaeon
CACCCGGGCCGAGGCGAGGCTGGGAATGAACACGATGGGGAACGCCCTGCCCGTCGCGCCGTGGAGCGTCATGAGGTGGACCCTCCCGCCACCGGGGTCGGACCCCTCGTCCCGGAGCCTGATCTCCCGGAGCGCCGCGAGGTATCGGATCAGGTCCCCAAGGGAGGCCTCCGGGTAGATGTCGGTGAACTCGGAGGTCAGTTGGAGCAGACGGTTGAGGTGCCTTATGCCATCGGTATCGCCCTTGGCTATCTCCACCCTGAAGAGGTCCCTGCCGAAGAGGACCGCCCTCACCGTCGCCACCAGGTCCCCCTCCCCGGCCACACGGAAGAGATGGTCCATCCAGTCGTGGAAACGCCGCAGTCGCCCGACGTCGCCCCCGGGTCCCTCCAGGTCACCGAGGGCCTCCCAGAGGGACACGCCCTTGTCCTTGGCGTGCCTGGCCAGGCGGGGGATGTCGCCGGGAGGGATGCCATGGACGGGACGCAGCATTATGTGTCCGAGGTCCGGCTGGTTTGTGTTGGGGTCGTGGAGGACCCTGAGGTAGGCCACCGCCGCCCTGACCACGCGATGGCGGAAGTAGTCCCGGGACCCTATGATCTCGTAGGGCACCCGCGCCCTGTCGAGGGCCTCGGTTATCGCCTTGGCGTGGAACCGGGTCCGCACGAGGATGGCCACGTCCTCTAGGGCACTTCCTTCTGAGTGGAGCTGTTGGATCTGCCGGACCATGCCCCTGGCCTGGTCCGCGTCCGTGGCGTACTGGGTGATGCGGACGGGTTCACCCTCGTCCTTCTGGGTCCCGATCTCCTTCTCCTGGCGCTCGGGATTGTTCCCGATGAGGGTGGATGCGACCTTCTGGATGTTGCCGGTGCAACGGAAGTTCCGTTCGAGGACGATGTTCCTTATGGCCATCCCCCTCTGGTCGTAGAACCTCGAGAACTCGTGAACGTTGGTCAGGTACGCACCACGGAACCGGTAGATGGACTGGTCGTCATCCCCCACCACCGTCACGTTCCCGTCCCTGGCAAGGGCCAGGACGATCTGGAGCTGGGTGTAGTCAGTGTCCTGGAACTCGTCCACGATGATATACCGGTAACGGCGGCGGAGCCGTTCGAGGACGGCCGGCCTCTCGGTGAGGAGTTTGAGCGCCAGGTGCTGCATGTCGCCGAAGTCGATCAGGTTCCTCCTTGTCTTCCAGTCCTCGTAGAGGCGGTAGGCGCTGGCCACGTCCCTCATCGTCGCGGCCTCCTCGTCGCCAGCCTCCCCCTGGTCCTGGAGGTATCCCTCGAGCCTCTCGAGGGACACGTTCTCCTGCTTGAGCCGCGTGATGGTCCCGTGAAGGTCCCTGGCGAGGTCGATGGGCCTCACCGGGACCTTGAGGCTCTCCAGGCCGGCCTTGTCCAGGTTCTCCAGCAGGAAGACTATCTGGTGCTCGTCGGTGATCACCCCGCTGCTCATGTTGATGCCGATATCGAGGGAGTGGTCCCGGATGAGCTCGTTGCAGAAGGAATGGAAGGTGGACACCCTGACCCTCGTCCTCCCTGGAAGGAGCTTGCTCACCCGGTCCTGCATCTCCTCGGCCGCGCTCTCGGAGAAGGTCAGCGCCAGCACCTCGTCTGGTCGGTATCCCCTCTCGGCGATGAGGTGGGCGATCTTGTGGACAACGACCCTGGTCTTGCCGGTGCCAGGTC
>JAUVRF010000038.1 GCA_030597775.1 Methanobacteriota archaeon
ATCCGTGACCGCTACACCATCCTGGGCGAGAGCGGCATCACCGAGCTGGCGGCGGAGCGCATCGCAACCATGACGATGGTGCTCTAGAGACCTTCCAGTCCCGAGAGTGGGGACGGGGGGACATGTACACCAGGCTCCGATGGCCCGAGCCTTGACAGGTTGTTCGATATCGCGATGACGAGCTGCATCATCTGCTCCTCCGTCCTGTCGTTCTCAGGTCCGATGCAGACACAGGGCCCCCTCTGACCCTCCGTGAGCATCACGGTCACATCGTACCTGTCCAGCACGTATCGGCTCACGAACCTGTTCCCCCGCACGCTCGTGGGGGGGAAGACGCCCTTCTTCCTGTACGTGATGAACTTGCTGTCCAGGGCCCTCTCGATGGCCTTGGCCACATCCTCGATGCGGGCTTGGTGAACGTGAATGTACCTCCTGTTGTGGGACCACGCGAAGGTGAGGAACTTGTCGGCGAACATGTATCCGAACAGCAGGAGGAAGACGATGTCCAGTGGGTCGAACCCGGACGATCCAGTCCAGAAATTTGAAGTTATGAGCAGAAGGAATATCAGGGGAAACGCCAGGCCCCGTGCAAGTCGACCGTGCCCCTTGTAGATACGCCAATCGGCCAGTGGCCCCGTCGACAGGCGATCGTGGGTATGCTCGTATTCCATCAAAGGACCTCCATTGCTTGGACCTGATGACTGATAGGAACTGGTCATGTAAAAAGGATTGGCCATACCCGACGCTAGCTCGCCAGGGTGAACAACCTGTCGTCCTCGTCCACATCCCACAGGCCCAGCCGGGCACCCGCGTCGAGCCAGCCATGGGCGTCGCTTACACAGGCGAAGGCGGACACCAGGTCGCCCTCCTTGAAGAAGTGCCATCCGTCGGAGTGATAGGCCTCCGCCATCTCAAGGAAATCCGCCGCCACCTCCTCCAGGTGGCTGCGGGGCGGGGCGGTCACACGCAGTTTCTCGAGGGCCTGGCCCGTCCGCTCCAGGTAGTCCAGTACGTGCTTGGCGTCCAGGGGCTGGGATCTCACCGGAGCCGTGGAACGCTTCTTGGAGGGCTTATCATCATCGGCCATCTCGCGTCCTCCCTCAGCTGCTGTCGGCGGTGGCGGGCTCGTCCTCGACGACCTTCTCGGCCTCCTCCTTGGCTGCCCTCATGGCCTCCATGACCGCTGCCTTGCCCTCCTTCTTCCCCTTGGTCGAGATGACGCTGACGTCCTCCCCGCCATGCTTGGTCTCCCGCACGCGGATCTCGACGATCATTGGTCGGGACAGCGAGCTGCCGGTGATGAGGGCCACCCCGATGGGCAGGCCTTGGATGTCGTCATCCATGCCCTCGGTGAACCCCTCGATGGACTGGGCGATCACCTTGAGGTCGTTGGGCGAGGTCAGCTTGAGGATCACCTGGGTGGCGCACTGGGAGAGCACGTTCTTGTCGATCTTGGCGGGTCGCTGGGTCACCACGCACAGGCCCAGGCCGAACTTGCGCCCCGCCGCCGCCACGGTGCGCAGCGTGGTGCTGCTCCTGGCCACACCCTGCTGCGGGCAGAAGTTGTGTGCCTCCTCGACCACGAGCATCATGGGGGGCACCTTGTCCAATTTCCGGGCCTCGAAGAGCTTCCGGACGATGCGGTTGGTCAGCACCTCCTGAAGATCGGTGTCGCACCCCTTGAGGTCGATGATGCTGGTCTGGCCCTCCTTGACGATCTCGCTGAGGCGGGTCGGCGTCTGGGAGAACAGGCCCATATCCCTGTACATCTCCAGCTTGTTGATGATCGGCCACTTGTTCTCGGAGGGGTTCTCCATAAGAGCATCCAGCACCTGGTCGATGGTGTAGAAGCGCTTGCCCTCCTTGGCCCTGCGCACCGCGTCCACGAGCAGTTTCTTGCTGGCGCTGCCCGAGACGTCGATGAACTCCATCAGGTCCGCCTCGGTGGGATTGATGGAATCGAACGAGATCTGGGTCGACTCGGGGGGCAGCGTGGTGGCCGCGGAGAGCAGGGAGATGTGCTCGCCGTAGCCCCGGGGCGTGAGGCCGAAGCGCGTCATGAGCTGATGGTCCTTCTCCGAGACGTTGGGGAACATCAGGGATGCGTACTCGCCGTGGGGGTCGATGATGACCACGGGGACCAGGCGCTTCATGAGCTCCTCGATGAACACGCCCACGGTGTAGGACTTGCCCCCTCCCGTCTTCGAGAGGATGGCCATGTGGCGGGACACCAGCTCGTCGATGTCCAGGTTGACCCGGATGCTGTAGCCTCGCAGCAGGCCCATGTACGCGGTGGAACCTCCCTCGGCCTTCATCCCGAGGACCGCCCTCACCAGCTCGGTCTCCGCACGGGTGACCACCTCCCCCGCCCGGAAGGGGGTCTGGGGCTGCTGCAGGAGCCCCCGTTCGTCCCGGTAGCCGATGATGTCAACGATGCCCACCAGCTTCTCTTTGAACTCCACCTCCTCGCCGCCACCGATCTGGCTGGCCTTGTCGTAGTCCACATCCGTCTCCCGCTCAAGCTTGATGACCTGTCCCAGGACCGGCCCGTACATCTTGTGGTTCGCCTGGACGTACTCGTTGCGCTGAACGTTGCTAGCTGAGACGGCAATGCTGAAGTTGCCCGCTCTCACATTACCGAAAATAACGCCTATCGGCTCCATGCATCCCATCATCCATATGCTGTATGGGACTTTTGAAGCTTACGGGTCCAATTCCATGGATGGAACGGCCTTGTAGTGGCCGGGCCAACGGTTAAGACCTCCCACTGATATACACACCGACGTCCGGGGGACCGCAATGGATGAGGGTAGGGAATCCCAGGTTGTAAGGCGCCCATCGAGGCTACCCACTCCCTCTGCTCTCACCAAGGCGGCCGCCCTCCGTGTGAAGGCGGACCGGGCCGTGCGCAGCGAGGACCACCGGCGTGCCGTCAAGTTCTACAAGCGCTCCCTGAGATTGAACACCAGGGACCACATCGCGTGGAACAACCTGGGGGTGGCCCTGGCCCTTGTGGGGGAGACCCGGGAGGCGATCGACGCCTACACCGAGGCCCTCAAGATCCGCTCCACCTACGTGAAGGCCTGGTTCAACAAGGGGAAGGCCTTCCAGCAGCTGGGCATGTACCCCGCGGCCCAGATATGTTACTCGAACGTCATCCGGCTCAAGCCCAACACCACGGCCGCCTGGATCAACATGGGCGTGGCCTACCGGGAGATCGGTCAGTACGAACGGGCCTTCGAGTGCTACGAGAAGGCCCTCGAGGTCGACCCGAGCAGCGCCGTCGCATGGAACAACATGGGGGTGCTGCTCGCAAGGACCGGTGGCCAAAAGCGCGCCCTCATCTGCTTCAACAAGGCCCTGGAGCACGATCCAAGGCTGGAGGAGGCACTCGTCGAGAGGGAGCACGTGATCGCGTTCATCGAGGCGAAACGCAACACGATCTAGACCACTGGGATGAAGTCCACAGGGTAACCGCCCTCGGTCTGGCCTATCTGCATGTAGAGGATCTCCGTCTCGGGCTCGACGCCGTAGAGGACGAAGCTGTTGTCCACCCTTGCCAGCCTGATGTGGAGGTTGGCCGAGTTGGCCACCCGCTGGGTCGCATCGACCAGGCCCGGTTTGGCGACGGTGACCAGGACGCCTCCGTCGGCCCTCACCGACTCCGAGACCAGGGAGATAACCTCTCGTATCTCCTCCACGCCGAAGCGCGACTCCTGGGTCTCGAGGCCGAGTATCCGCAGGGGGCCGGTCCCCGTCCTCTCCCTGAGGCTCAGGGAGGCCTTGTCCCAGATGCCGAAGTCCTTGAGGGCGTCCTGGTACTCCAGGGCGACGATGTAGGGCTTGTTCTGGTCACGGGAGGGACTGATCTTCTCGGCCACACGCATGTTCTCCTCGACGGTGGCCGGGTCGACCAGGAGCGAGTACTTGGTCTTGTAGTCCTCGGCGGTCTCACCACCCTCGGGCACGATCATCACCCCGCGGCCGTTCATCAGGAAATTGCAGGCCATGGGGGTCGTGATCATCGAGACCACGTCGTTGGGGATGTACTGGCCCACCTCGAGCAGGACGCGGGAGCCTGCAGGGATCCCGCCGCCGAGAATGGTGTCCAAGGCGGGGTGTCCGGTGGAGTATCCCATCTCGCTGTCGGGCACAGCCTTCATCGGGCTCATGATGGCGCGGTCCAGTGCCGGGTGTGGGGGCAGCAGACGGAAGTGGCCATCGATGAGGGTGAAGAGCCACCGGGAGGCCTTGATCAACATCCCACGGAGCTTGTGGATCTCCAGTTCACGGATGGAGTGGCCGTCCAGTTCAGATCGGTGAAGAGTGAGGGTGCCATCCACGAGGAAGTCCAGGCTGTTGTCGCCCTCTCCCTCTATGACGGCTATGACGGACACGTTGGTGCCCTCGACCAGGTCCTTCTGCAGCGCGGACATGATCTTGGTGACGGGCACCTCCCACTTCTCGGCGATGCCCTCGAGGGAGTCGACGATCACGTAGGTGCGCTCGGGCAGTTTCCGTTCCAGACTGGAGTAGAGCTTGTTCAGCTCGTCGAGGGGGTAGTTCTCGCACAGCTTCTCCAACCGGGCCCGGACCACGGCACGCTGGGGTTCCTCGGATGGATATATGGTGGAGAGGAAGTCCTTGGATGCGTTGAGGATCTCGACCTTCTCGGCCACCTCCTCCAGCTCCTCGGGGGTGGAGGTGGCACGCATCACCTTGAGAACCTCCTTGGAGGCGTCGAGGATGCTCTCACGCCACTCCTTCTCCTTGAGCCACTTGAAGTGGCTGTACAGGGCCTCGTCCGAGACGCGGGTCGAGAAGTAGATGGAGGTGTCGAAGGGCAGCACATCCTCGATGAGCTGCAGGACGAAGGTGGTCTTGCCCGTGCCCGATGCCCCCTTCACGAGGAGGGAACGGGCCGACGGCTCGTGGAAGAAGTCGCGTATCGGCTCGGGGATGCCAGTGATGTTTCGACTCCCTTCACCATCTTCCAAATTCACACCCGTTCGACGTACTCGCTGTCGATATATAACCCTTCTGTCCTGATTCTCAGGTCCAACACAGCATGGCCAGGCCCCCGCTGGCAGACCCTTATTGACACCCATGTGAGAACCCGTCTCAATCCCAGAATCTCTTGGTCCTGGCGTAAAGGACCTCCTCTGCCAGCAGGGCCCGGAGGAAGGCCTCGTCGGTGGGGTAGCGCATCGCGAGGACCTTGCTCGCCTTGGCGGGTCCGACCCCCCGGGCGGACAGGGCCATCACGGCCCGCCTGCCGTGGCCCCATACCAGGTTCGCGTTGGTGAGCAGACGCTTCAACCTGTCCCTCTCCTCCTTCGAGAGGTCCTCCTTCTTGCGCTTGGTAAGCAGCTTGAGGTCCTCCTCGGCGGACCGGGGATGGAGGGCCGCGACGAGCACGGAGCCGCAGTGCTCGCAGGGCAGTTCCTCGTCGGTCACGTCACCCACCCGCTTCTTCCGGTGGGCTCCGCAGGAGGTGCACGCCAGCACCACCCGATCGTCCTCGAGGCGTTGGCCCATCGCTGTGAGGATGGCCTCCGATGCGCGATCGGGCGCCACAAGCTCCCTGACCGTCTGCTGACCCAGCAGGCCGATGGGGCTGAGGCCGGAGGTGACCACGTTAATCGTTCCGTCCTTGATGCCGTCCATCACCCACTGGGTCCTTTCAACGTCCATCTTCTCGAAGAGCACCTTGTCCACGACCTCCCTCATCAGGACGGTGCCCTCGAAGGTGCTGAGCAGGCGTCCGAGGCCGACGTGACGGTGGTCGGCCCCCCGCTCGATGATACCGAACTTCCGGGCCACATGGAAAAGCTGCCATCGGAGTATCGGGCTGCGTCGCAGCACGAGGCGCATGAACTCGGGAAGGGACGCCGGGTCGAGGGCCTGGATCATCTCGACCACAGCCTGTGGGCCCACCCTCCTCGGCATCTCCAGGAAGATGCGGTACGCATCCGTGCGAATGCCGACCGATGCCCCGAAGCGGGCGCTGGCCAGGGATGCCAACGCCCTTCCGATGGTCTCGTTCACACGGGAGCCGAAGCACGCGTTGATGATGACCGTTGAGTCCTCGGACTCGACGGTGATCAACCTGTCGGAGGGGACGGGGAACGCCTTCATCTGCTTGGCAAGGTAGTCCCTGAACTCCTTCTTGGTGGCCTCGTCGGCCGAGTACGGGACGAGGTCCGCTCCACCCCTCATCCGGCCCACCTCCTGGGCCACCTCGAAGGGCACGGGCAGGTCCTCCCCGACCCAGCTGGGGATCGCGCCAAGGTCGGAGGACCGCTCCACCACGATGCTGTCCTCATCCAGGTCCACGATGATCCAGGGAACGCCCTTCACGATGAACTTGGCCGAGGGCTCCGCGTAGTTGGCCACGAAGGCCTCGTCGAGGGTGCCGATGAACCGGCGGCTGGCGATGTCGACCACGGCGAACGATTTCTCGTCGGGGATCATGGAGAGGTTGTCCTGGAAGTACCGGCGGCTGGCCCGCCTGGTGCCGAAGCGACCCTCCTCGCACCAGATCACGCGGACCTCCGCAAGAAGGGACAGGACCTCCTGGAACTCCTCCCATGAGAGGTCCCAGAAGACGTACGCCCTCCGCACCATATCGAAGCAGGCCCTGGCGTCCCACTCCCTCTGCTCGAGGGTCGATGACACGAGCTGATTGGCCAGAACGGAGAGCGGCCGCATCCTGAGCCTGGTCTCCTCCAGCTCGCCCTCCAGCGAACGGCGGACCACGGCCATGGCCTCGGCGGCGTCGTCGGGATTGGTGGTCACAACGGTGCCCTTGGAGGTCTCGTAGGCCCGGTGTGAGGCCCTTCCCACCCGCTGCATCAGCCGCGAGGTGGTGCGGGGGGAGTTGTACTGGATGACGAAGTCGGCAAGGCCGACATCGATGCCAAGTTCCAGGGACGACGTGCAGATCAACCCCCTGAGGTGACCGCTCTTGAAATCCTCCTCCATGCTGATGCGCACGTCCCGGGACAGGGAACCATGGTGGATGCCGATCTCCTGTCCGGCATCCTCGGGGTCACCCCCCTCCGCCTCCACCAGCAACCTGAGGCGCGAGGCGAGGATCTCGGCGGTGTCCCGTGTGTTGACGAACCACAGCGTCGCCTCGTGCTCACGCACCAGAGCGCGGGAATCGAGAATGCTCTTCAAGCCCTTGTAGTCGGTGCGCAATCGGTCCCGGATGTCCCGGTTCTCGGCGTTGCGGAAGGCGTCGTCCACCTGGGGGCTCAGCACGTCGATCTCCAGCAACTTGCGGACATCAATGACCTCCACGGCCACCGGCCTATCGCGCCCCTTGGCGTCCCGACCCCCCATGAAACGGCGGACCCTCTCCGGGCTGCCCACGGTGGCGGACAGCGCCACACGCTGGAACTCGCGGCCCGTGAGGTCAACGAGGCGCTCCAGGGCCACGGAGAGCTGGGCCCCACGCTCGTCGGTGGCAAGCTCGTGCACCTCGTCGATGACCACAACCCGTACCCGGGAGAGCCCCTGCCGGAGCAGCTTGCCCGTGAACATGATCTGCAGGGTCTCGGGGGTGGTGATGAGCACCTGGGGAGGCTTCCGGGACTGCTTGTTCCGTTCCGCCTGGGTGGTGTCGGAGTGTCGGACACCCACGGTGATCCCCAGCACACGACCCATCTCCTGGATCCGTCGCAGCATGTCCCTGTTGAGCGCCCGCAGGGGAGTGATGTACAGGAGCTGGAAGCCCTTGTGGCCCTCCGCGTCCCCCTCGATAATGCGTCGCAGGAGGTTGTCGAGGAGCGGCAGCGTCACCGCCTCGGTCTTACCCATGCCCGTGGGGGCGATGAGGAGCAGGTGCTCCTCGGCGAGCACCCTGGGCACGGCGGCCAGCTGCGCCTCCGTGGGCTTGGTTATGCCCAGACCGGGAAGCAGGCCCTGCACCTGTGGCGAGAGCCTGTCGAAGGGGGGATGCACGTCGATGGCCATCGGATGGAATGGGAAGACCTCATTTTACTTAATGTTTCGGGAGGACCGAAATCGCACTCATACAGAACGACAACCCCGATGGGTAGCGGGACGCGTATGTGCTCGCCCCCTCGCTCGCCGGATGACCGTACGAATCGGCCCGTAGAATCAGGACGAATGTTCTTTTGGTCACCCTAAGAACTATATACGCACATGTCAATGGTACGGGGGTATGCTGTCCCAAAGCGTCGAGAGGTACCTGGATGCGTTGTACGGCCTTCACCTGGAAGGCGAGCCCATCCGGACCACCGCCATCGCCAAGTCCCTCGACCTGAGTCCCGCCAGCGTCACTGAGATGGTGCAACGCCTCGCCACGGAAGGATACCTGGACTACGAGCGGTACCACGGCGTGCGCCTCACCCCGAAGGGCATCGCTGCGGCCACCGACGTCCTCCGTCGGAGGAGGCTGTTGCAGGTGTTCCTGATCAACGTCCTCGGCCTCGACATGGACCTCGCCAGGGAGGAGGCCCAGAGGATAGAGTTCGCCATCTCACCCGAGGTGGAGGACAGGCTCTGTGCCCTCTTGGGCAACCCCCAGACGAGTCCCGGCGAGGAGGACGACATACCCCTCTGCCCCAGGGCACCCGAGGATTGCCCCCACTGCCAGCAGCAGGCCCTGGTCCCGATGACGGCCATGGCCGTCGGCCATCGAGGGATCATCCGGGCCCTCCTGGAGGCCGACATGGGCTCGGTGGCGCTATCGCGTTTGGGCCTCGACATCGGAGTGGAGTTCCAAGTGCTCCGATCGACGGGGACCTCGGTGGTCCTCTCCATCGACGGCAACAGGGCCCGATTGGGATGGGACGTCGCCCAGCGTGTCGTGGTCAAACAGATCGACTGAGCCAGGGGGCCTGGACCAATCCAGTAAGTCTTGAGTATAGGTATATCGTTCCCTCATCCCGAGGCTTATCCCCAGATGCCTATCAAGAATACTCTCTACAGGAGACCTCCTACCCCCAATGGGCTCAAGGCCATCGAGACGAAGACCCTCGGATGGTACTCGCCCGAACTCTACGCCAACATGAACTCGGGGGTTTTGGAGGAGTATCTGGAGGAGAAGAACCGGGTCGAGTGCTTCGAGAACTGCCCATGGAGCTGGAAGGCCATCCTCTTCGGCATCGCCATCGGCTCCATATTCGCCATCATCACCGAGTACGTGGGCCTCAAGGTGGGCATCGCCATCCCGGGAGGCGGCTACGTGGTCTACCTTGTGGCCATCCTGCTCAAGTGGCGCCCCACGTTGAACAACAACGCTCAAGGCGCGAACGTAGCGGCAACAAGTATAGGATCGGGGTTCATCTTCACGTTCCCTGCGATGTACCTGCTGTACCAGCACCCTGAATATCGCATAGGCGGGACCCCCGACGACCCGATCTTCCTCATCCAGGAGATCCCCCCCATCTGGGTGGTGTTGACCGCCACCATCATAAGCGGCATGCTGGGCACCCTGTACTTCATCATATTCCGTCGCCTGTGGCTGGTCGACGACCCCCTGCCCGTGCCCAGCTTCGAGGCGGGCATCCAGCTGCTGGAGATAGCCAACGAGGTGTACAAGGGTACCTCCGAGGCGGCCTCCCGCCAGATCAAGCTCATCGGCATGGCTACAGGGATATCGGCCACGATCACATTCTTGAAGGACTTTCCAATCGTGCCCGTGGAGGGTGCTAGC
>JAUVRF010000452.1 GCA_030597775.1 Methanobacteriota archaeon
CCGCCACCCGCGGGCGAGTTCACCATCGATGTGGAATCCGAGGGTATCTTCTTCGTGCCCACCAGCGGGGGCCTCCTGGAGGGACCCCACGCCCACGTGGAGACCGAGCTGCATCACGAGCACCCGGACTACAGCTGGGACATCGACGGCGTGGGCGAGTTCGAGGGTGCCGAGGTGGAAGTGCCCGCGACTTCCGTGGCCGTACGGAAGGCCTCGTACGACCTGGAGTACTACGAACAGTGGCAGCACATGCCCATGCTCGTAACCACCCTGCCGGACCTCACGGGGATCTACTTCGTGGTCGGCAACGGGACCCAGCTGGACGAGAACCTCACCATGGACTACGAGCTGGATATCGAGATGGGCCCGAGCCTCATCGAGCACCACGTGGACGAGATGGGGGCGGTCATGGAGTTCTCCGGCCGCCTCAGCGACGGCATCGCCCTCAACATCTCCCTCAACGGGAGCGCCCCCAACGAGACCAGCTACGTCCTCGGCATCACGCTCTACAGTGGAGCGCTGGATGAAGAGGTGGGAGGCTCCGTGGCCATCTATCCGGGGGAGATGCATCGCCTGTTCTACGTGGACGGAGAGCTCAACCTCACCATCTATCCCATGGACGAACCCACCAACATCACCTTCCAGGGCGACTTCGAGGACCTGCCTCAAGAGTACCACACCGATATCGGCGATCTGTTGTGGGTCGGGCGGGTCGGCGTGGAGGAGGAGGCCCCGGGTATGGCCTCCTGGACGGCACTTATGGCCCTCGGCATTGTCGCGTTGGTGGCGGTCGGAAGGCGGCGCCGCTAGTCCGTCCCCGGCCAGGCCGTCACGTGGTCGTTATCCGAAGCACCGTTGTGACAGAGGACCCCTGGTTGAGACCGTAGGAGATCTCGACGGTCAGCTCTGTGATGTCCCCCACGTCACCCTTTCCGAAGAGCACGACCGTGAACCCACGGTCCTCGTCCGGAAGAAGGACCATCTCCCCCACCGGGGTCTCCGCGAACTCGAAGGCGTCATCGCCGTCGAAGCTGTAGTTGATGACCACGTAGGTGTCCACCGTACTGTGGGAGACCAGTCTGAATGTCACGTTCTTGGTCTCGCCCTTGGTGAAGTTCCAAGAGAGATATGTGGACGAGATGCTGACGTCGAAGACGACATCGCCTACGGCCAGGGGGAACCCGATGGTCGTCGTGGAGGAGTTGTCGCCCCGGAGGGTTATGTTCAGGGACACCTGCAGGTCCGTGGCCGAGGGGGTGCCCGGAGGCGGATAGACCCATATGAGAAGCTCGGCGGTCTCGTTGTTCCCGAGGTCGATGTAGGACAGGGGTGGGGTGCGGGCCACATCCTCTGCGGTCAGGTTCTTGATGTTCGAGTCGGTCAGGGTGTAATCCAAGTCCCCCTCGATGTGCAGGTCCAGGTCGAACCGGTTATCCCCGCCGGACCTGTTCGTCACCAGGTTCTTGAACCGAACCTCGAAGCTCCTTACGGTGCCCACCGCCACGAAGGCGTTCTCGGGCACATCCCGCGGTTCGATCCATCCCACGACGGCCCGGAACCGTGGCGTCTCCTTGACACGTTCTTCGCTCTTGTCGGTGTATTCCACCTCGACCACGAAGTCCACGGTATCTCCCGCGACCGCATTCACGGGTGGTATGACGGTGACGTTGATGTAGGTGGTGTAGTTGGTGGACTTGTCCTTTGCGATCGTGAACGGATCGCTCCATTCCGTCACCGGACCGTCGAACTTCACCCTGTCATCGAATGTATAGATCCAACCATGGTCGTTCTGGAGCCTCATCTTCACCTCGACACGGGTGTTGCCGGCATTGTAGTACACCAGGGTGTTGTTGGCAGATGTGTTGAGGCCGATGTTGATGTCTGGCTCGTCTAACTCTATCTCCAGGTCGGGCGAGAGCTCCGCTTGCATGAAGGGGGCTGGCACGAAGCATATCACCAGGAGGATGACCGTGGCAGCCCCCACGAACCATCTGTTCGGAGGCAGGGGCGATATGTCGTTTAGGGGGGGCGGGTGATGAAGCATCAGCAAGATGAACATCACGAACACTATCCACCCCCAGTAACCTGTGTACCAGCTGATGAGGACCATCGCGACCACTGTGGCGATGCCCGCGAACTTGGCCTTGTCGGCGAAGAGGGCACGGATGATGTGCCCCCCGTCCAGCTGTCCCGCGGGCAGCAGGTTTATCGCGGTCACCAGGAAACCCACCCATCCCGCGAAGGCGGTCGGATGAATGAGCACGCCCTCCGGGGTGGGCACCAGGTATGCAAGGGCCGTGTAGATCAGGGGCACGCCCAGTATCATGTACTCCGAGGCATCGTCACCCGCCAGGTGGGGGTCCCACGACGTCAGCTTGAAGCCCAGGATCGTCACGAACACCGCTACGATGAACCCCGTGATGGGAC
>JAUVRF010000414.1 GCA_030597775.1 Methanobacteriota archaeon
CGTCCCACTCGTAGAGCTTGCCCTCCGGGATGGACAGGTCGTCCCACTGGGCCGAGCCCCTCCCCACCTCCGCGTAGGAATCCTCGAACATGCCCGGCTCCAGGTTCTCCTCGATGATGCTGTCGATCTCCTCCTGGGTGGGCCAGATGTCGGCAAGTAGGACGGGGTTGCCGTCGGAGTCGATGCCCAACGGTTCCGTGGTCAGGTCGATGTGCACGGTCCCGGCGAGGGCATACGCCACCACCAGGGGAGGCGAGGCCAGGTAGTTGGCCTTGACGTGGGGGTTTATCCTCCCCTCGAGGTTCCGGTTCCCGCTCAGCACCGCCGCCACGGTGAGGTCGCGGGCCTCCACCTCCCGCGCCACATCCTCGGGGAGGGGGCCACTGTTACCGATGCAGGTGGTGCAACCGTATCCGACCAGGTGGAATCCCAGTTGCTCTAGGTACTGCAACAGACCAGCCCTCCCGAGGTACTCTGTCACCACGCGGGAACCCGGCGCCATGCTGGTCTTGACGTACGACCTTGGCCTGAGGTCGCGCTCCACGGCGTTCCTCGCGAGCAGCCCGGCGGCCACCAGCACTGACGGGTTGGACGTGTTGGTGCAGGACGTGATCGCGGCGATGACCACGGACCCATGCTCCAGATGTCCAACCTGTCCATCCGGTTCGACGGGACCGTCGTGCTCGCGGCCCCCTTCTAGGTCCCCTGCCTCGCTGTCCCAACGGTCGTGGTCCCCGGGAAGGTCCGAGGCCCCTGCGTGGACCGGGACGAGAGCCTTATCGAACGCGTCGGGCATCTCGTACAGGTGGATGCTGTCCTGGGGTCGCTTCGGCCCCGCCAGGGTGGGCACCACCGTGGCCATGTCCAGTTCCAATGTCTCGGTGTAGGTCGGTTCGGGCGCTCCCTTGGAGAACAGAGGGCCCTGGACACGGAGGTAGTCCCGGACCATGTTCACATGCTCCTCTCTGCGACCCGTCTCCACAAGGTATCCCAGGGTGACCTCGTCCACCGGGAAGTAGCCAATGGTCGCGCCGTACTCGGGGGCCATGTTGGATATGGTGGCCCTGTCGGGAAGGCTTAGCACCTCCACGCCAGGCCCGAAGAACTCCACGAACTTGCCCACGACGCCGTGCTCGCGGAGCATGCGGGTGATGGTGAGGACCAGATCTGTGGCGGTCATACCCTCGCGGAGCCCCCCGGTCAGCTTGAGGCCCACCACCTCGGGGATGGGCATGTAGTAGGGCTGGCCGAGCATCACTGCCTCGGCCTCGATGCCGCCCACGCCCCACCCCAGCACACCCAGGCCATTGATCATGGTGGTGTGGGAATCGGTCCCGACCAGGGTGTCCGGGAAGGCTCTCATCTTGCCGCCCTTGGCCCAGAAGTGCACGACGGATGCCAGGTACTCGAGGTTCACCTGGTGGACGATGCCCCTCCCCGGGGGTATGACCCGGAAGCCGTCGAAGGCCTCTTGGGCCCAGCGGAGCACGGCGTAGCGCTCCTGGTTCCTTGAGAACTCCATCGCCTCGTTGAACTGTCGAGCGTCACGGGTCCCGTATCTGTCCACCTGCACCGAGTGATCGATGACCAGGTCGGCGGGTACGACGGGGTTGATCCTGGCAGGGTCTCCACCCATCCGCTTGACGGCGGACCTCATGGCCGCCAGGTCCACGACGGCCGGCACGCCGGTGAAGTCCTGGAGCACGATGCGGGAGGGGATGAAGGGGATCTCCCTTCCGATGACCTCACCAGAATCCCATCTGGCCAGGGCCCTGACGTCGTCCTCGGTGACGAATGGTCCCCCCGAACTGCGCAGCAGCGCCTCCAGCAGCACCCTTATCGAGTACGGCAGGGATGAGATGTTGCCAAGTCCCAGCTCTTCCAACCTGTCGAGACGGAACAGCTCGACCGGCCCTCCACTGGTATCGATGATGTCCTTCGCATCGAACGGGTCCGTTCCCTCCCCTATGACCTTCCCCCCCTATGATTGCCTTATAGAGGTGGCCCGAGGCCTTATCAATCTATTGTCCGCGTACTGCTCGAAGACGTGGGCGATCCAACCCGATACCCTGGCGATGGCGAACAGCGAGGTCGCCAGGCGCGAGGACAGGCCCAGGTACTCGTAGACCACCGCGGACCAGTAGTCCACGTTGGGGTAGATGGGCTTGCCCTTCTTCTCCACGAGCTCCTTGTGGACGATGTTCTCGATGGTCTCGGCGATACTGAACCATCTCTCCTCGGGATGCTCGTTGGCGAACTGGCGGGCCAGGTCCTTGTAGATCCGCGCCCGGGGGTCGTAGGTCTTGTAGACCCGGTGGCCGAATCCCATGATGCGCTTCTTGTTGGCGATCTGGTCCTTGATGAACTCCTCCGCGGCCTCGGAGGTGCGGATCCTCTCCAGGTACTGCATGACCTCCATCCTCGCACCCCCGTGGAGGGGCCCGATTAGGGTGCTGATGCCGGAGATGATCGTGGAGTAGAGATCGGAAAGCGTGGAGGCCGTGACCCGGGCCGAGAAGGTCGACGCGTTAAGCTCGTGCTCGGCGGAGATGATGAAGTCGGTCTCGATGGTCCTCGCCTCCAGGTCCGAGGGCCTCTCGCCCCGGAGCATGTAGAGGAAGTTCGCCCCGTGGGACAGCTC
>JAUVRF010000162.1 GCA_030597775.1 Methanobacteriota archaeon
CGAGATCGACGGGACGGTGGGCTACGACAAGATATAGTACCCGGTATGGGCGGACCTCCAGGGGACCTTGACCGATTACATCGAGGAGTGGCCCTGGCCCATGGAGCACTACAAAGGACCGAATTGGTGAGGTCCCAACGGACTACCGGTAGAACTCGCGCACCGCCATGGCCACCGTCTCCACATCCTGGGACGACAGTCCCGGATGCACAGGCAACGACAGCACCTCGTGGGAGAGCCGGGTGGCCACCTCCACGCTCCCCGCCACCCTCGACTTGCCCTCGAGTATCGGGATCTCGGAGACTGGATGCGGGTAGTACACCCCGCAGCCCACCTCACGCTTCCGCATGTGGTCCCAGAGCCCGTCCCGGTCCTCCGACCTTATGGTGTACTGGTGGAACACGTGCTCCGCCCAGGACGCCGTCGTCGGGGTCCGGACCACGTCCTCCAGGAACTCGGTGAGGGTCTCGGCGTTCATCCGGCGGGCGGTGTTGAAGCCCTCCAGCGTGCCCAGCTGCACCAGGCCGATGGCCGCCTCGATGTCGGTCATCCGCGAGTTGTAGCCCAGCATCCTGTACTGGTAGGGGCCAGCAAGGCCGTGCTGGCGCAGCATCCGCAGCCGCTCGGCCACCTCGGGTGTGGAGGTGGTCACCGCGCCCCCCTCGCCCGTGGTCATGTTCTTGGTGGGATAGAAGGAGAAGCACCCGACCTCGCCGACGGAGCCCGTCCGCCGGTCCTTCCACCGGGCGCCATGGGACTGGGCGGCGTCCTCCACCAGGTCCAGGTCCCGTTCCTGGCAGATGTCCAGCAGCGGCCCCATGTCCGCGGGATGGCCATAGAGATGGACGGGCATGATGGCCTTGGTCTTCCGGGTGACCGCCGCCTCGGCGGCCACCGGGTCCATGCAGAACGTCTCCTCTTCCACATCCACGATGACCGGCTCCGCGCCCGTCATCATCACCGCTGTGGCGGTGGCCACGAACGTGAAGGCGGGGATGATCACCTCGGAGTTGGGGCCCACGCCGATGGCCAGCAGGGCCAGTCGGATGGCCTCGGTGCCAGACGCGACCGCCACCGCGTGCTCGACTCCCATGAAGTCGGCGAAGGCCTCCTCGAAGGCCGCCACCCGGGGCCCCTGGGCCAGCATGCCAGAGGCCAGCACCTCCTGGACGACCTTCTGCTCCTCGGGGCCGATGTGGGGCTGGGCGATGGGGATCATCGCACCTCGATTGCCTTTCCCGGCTTAGACCTTTGCGCCGCGATTCCCATAAATATCACTGGAATCCCAAGTGGTTTGATTTTCCAATTTAGGAATTAAAAGCGTGAGCCTTAAATATGGCATGTCATTTATGGGTTGACTGGATAGAGGATGCAGGGGTCCCTAAATATCCGTTGTCTGCCCTCCTGGAGGGCTCTGGGACCCTTAACCAAGACCACTCTACCCCCACCTGCCCCCAAGGACGGTATCTACCCTGACCACCGGAGACGCGAAGCGCAGCGAGGACAGCAAAGGTGTTCCCAGCGCAGCCCAGGTCGGCGAGGCCGCCAAGAAGCGGAAGGTCGAGAGGCCCAGGTCGTCCTCGAAGGGGGACGGCTTCATCGCCGCTGGTGCCCACGTCAATGGCAGGGCCCACACCGTCGTCCGGCTCCAGACCGTGGCCCACTCGTCACTCAAGGGCAGGGTCGCGAGAGCCGTCCGTGCTTCAAGGCCGGGCGTGGCCGATAGGGGCTCGGGGCTCACCAGGGGTCCCCGAGAGCAGCAGAGGGAGTCCTTTACCACCGGCATGATGTCGGTGAACGGCCGTGGGCTCACCGGCGGATGGGGCTTGATCAACGGCACCGGCATGGTCCGGGAGGCCGAGCATCACGTCAAGATCGGCCGGTTCAACGGATCTGGCCGCACCAAGAGCGCCGCCCTGGCCTCCAGGGACGGCATGACCAACGGCTCCGGGTTGACCCAGGGCTCCGGGATGACCAACGGCAACGGCCTGGTCAGGCCCCCTACGGGACCGCTGCCCCCCAGGGACGTCCCGACGAGGCGTCGCGGCATCGTCCGTCACCTGCTGGGTATCTAGGCCACATCACGCATTATTGGCATGATTCGCCAGAATGGAACACAATCCCACAATGTTATAAAGGAGCCATTATCTCTGTTCGCCCGACAGGCTCTGTCAGAAGGGATGCGTTCGATGGCCGGTACTGAACACCGTAACCGGAACCGCCTACGCAAGGGGGGCGGGGGATTGGTGAGCGATGATGGTCTCACCAACGGTGCCGAAGGGCCCTCGAAGGCCATGGAGGTCGATGTGGGCCTCATCAACGGCCTTCCCAACGATGGGGCACGTTCCCGGACCGGATCGCGTCCGCTCTTTGGTCGGCTGAAGAGAAAGAGAAGGGCCGCCCGCGAGGCGCTGGAACGCAAGGCGCGCGAACCGTTGCCTGGCGCGGGCGATGAATGAGGCCAGAGGCCTACTTCATGATCTTGTGGATCTTCTCCTCGATGCTACCGTCGGCCTTGGTGTCGATCTTGGCAAGGTAGTTCTTCTGCCTGACGACCCGGGTCCAATCTGCATCGCCCTTCTTGCTGGGCATCCTGAGCAGTACGGTCCCGGTACCATCGGGGAACTTGAGGAGCATGACGGACTGACCATTGTCGATCAGGTACTCTCGGGCCTCTATGGCCTTTATAAAGTCTTGCTTGAGCTTCTTCGGTTCTCTCTTCTTTCTCGGCATAATCAAACACCTGTCCCGCTCATTGTTCTTTGAATTAATAAACCTTTTCGCATATTTTGTAAGATCTAAATAAAATCCGCTAGACCTAAATCAACCTTTCGAGCCGATATGGGAATGTCGGACCATATCGTACTTGCTGCTCTCCTGGTACCGCGATATATCCTCAGGGTTGGCCCCCCTATGAAAAGCTGCACATAACGATAAGCCGAGCCAGGAGCCCTGGTACCTAAACCGAACATATGTCCAGATACCATACCGTTACCCCGCCCGCTCCCCAAATGGGATATCTCGATATATTGTCCAGAACCTCTGCCGACGTCAAACGGTGGGCGAGGGACCGTCGCCCCTCGCGGCCTCGGCGGCCTGCTCCTTGAAGAACCATCGGAACAGCAGCCACCAGAACAGCGCGATCCACGCCATGTAGATGAGCCATCCCACGTTGGCGTGGGCCCAGAGCAGGGCGTCCGACCCGTAGTAGTGGCCCACCATGACTATCAGGAACATGCGGAACAGGTTCGCCAGGTAGGCCGCTAGGATGCCCATGCCAAGGAACCACTTGAGCCGCGAGTCCCAACGGGTGAACTCGGTGCCCACGAAGGCCAGGAAGGCGGCGGTGAAGATGGCGAAGCTGTACACCCCCGAGCAGGAGGTGGCGATGAGCAGGGAGATCTGGTCCCCCTCGGCGGTCAGGAAGGTGATGGTGATGCCGTCGATGGTCGATGATACACCGGCCAGGCCCAGCATGCCGTCCACCGGCTTGGCCAGCAGGTACTCCGAGTAGGCCGAGATGCCCGCGGAGGAGGCCAGATTGCCGACCGCAGCGCGCTCGATGAGCACGGGCACCAGGAGCAGGAAGGAGAGGGAGAACAGGAACACGAAGGTGAACTCCCGCTCACGACCGTAATCGGATGGGATCCAGTTGTACGCCACCAGGTAGATCCCCACCATCATGGCCAGCCAGTCGTAGGTGAGGAACTCGGTGGAGCCGGTGAGGACCAGGTTCCAGACGATGACCATGATGATGATGGCGATGCCGAAGACCGGGAAGAGGGGCACCAGGCGTCCGCCCAGGGTCACCTTGTCGATGAAACGCTGGGCCAGGGTGTTCTCGACCTCCTCCTCGCCCTTGGCCAGGCGCATCACCATGTCGCGGGCGGCCTTGGCCTTGGCGTCCTCGTCGATGGGACGGCTCAACACCTCCCGGGGCAGGTACCGGTAGATGAAGTACAGACCGCCCACGGTCATCAGCAGGCCGATCAGGCGCATCCACCAGTACGTGGCCACCAGCTTGTTGGACGTGATCACCAGGGCCAGGCCCTGGAAGGTCACCACCAGGCCTAGGAGGAGAAGAAGGTATTCCCGGGAGGATGGTTGCTGGTCCACGCTGAACGATAGAATACTGGTATATATTAAGTGTCTGCCCCAGGTTGCCTGGTGGGGAACATGGGTTCGGCACGTCCACCCACCACCTCACAGGATTGATATAGGGGGAGATGCATGTTGGAGATGGTGTACCGAAAATGGTACAGATATATAAAGAAAGGGATCCCTTGGATGCCCTGGCCACCAGAACGGCGATAAGGGTCGTCAGGACCCTGTTCGCGGCGGCACCCAGGGCGATGACCTACAGCCAGCTGGCGGAGGGGCTCGAGACCTCGCGTTCCGGCATCCAGCGGGCCCTGGCACGCTTGGAGGGGCTGGGACTGGTCCGGTCCGAGGCCAGGGGCAGGCTGGTCCTCCACGGGATCCGCTCCAGCTCCCCTCTGGTCGGACCACTCTTCGAGATGTTCAACCACGAGAGGTACCTCTCTGTCCGCCCGAAGATAAGGGATGCGCTCGAACGCATCATGGGGGGTATCGCTACCTCCGACCTCAGCTGTGTAGTGCTCTTCGGCAGCCAGGCCAAGGGCACGGCTCGGGAGATGAGCGACATGGACATGTGCTTCGTCTGGCGGGATGGGATATGGGACGAGGGGTTCCAACCGCTGGTGAGGGAGCTGGCGTTCCATTACATCCTGGTCGAGCCCCACTGCTATTCCATGGTCGACTTCCAGACCGTGCCCGACCTGGTCGTCCTCGATTCCATCCTGTTCGGCATCTCCCTCCACGGGCACTCCTTCCTCCGATCGACCAGACATGATCTGGTATCCATCAGGAAGGAGGTCCTGCTTGCTAGGCTAGAGGGGTGCAGGAGGGTACTGGAGGAGGCGACCCAGGAGATCCGGGAGGCCAGGGACTATCTGGAGACCATTGTGGAGGTAGGCCTGACCGAGGTGGAGTCGGTCCTCCACCACGGGGTGACGTTGCCCCGTGCCCAGATCATGGCCGAGGGTGACCACGAGGCGCGGCTAGCCCGGCTGTTCCAGGAGCTGGCCCTAAAGGGGGACCGCGTATCGTTGATCTAGACCTGGAGCGGGCGGAGGCGCTTCTCCAGGCGGCGGCGAGTGATGGCCGCTCGTCCGCTGTTCCCCTTTCACAGCGGATTCACTGGGACGCGAACGC
>JAUVRF010000478.1 GCA_030597775.1 Methanobacteriota archaeon
CCGGTCATCATCAACTTCACCGCCGTCACGTGGCAGGAGGGGACTCCGATCGTCAAGGGCTTCACGGCCCTGGAGAACGAGACCGGTGAGTTCCTGAGCGAGCGTAACAACAAGAACCCGATGGATGTGATGCTGGCAACCTGGAAGAGGACGTACTGGGTGAACCTCACCGTCGAGAAGGTCAGAGGCATGTACGAGACGGACGGCGTGGAGTTCAGGAGCGAGCCCTTCACCATCTTGGGCGTCTCCCGGATGGTCCTGGTCATCATCGACAACTCCACGCCCGAGGTAAGCGTCACGCACCCCCTTGCGAATGACATGTTCGAGACGAAGACGCTGCTGATCAAGGGCAACTACACCGAGCGAGGGCTCGGTCTGGGAGCCATAAGGGTGACCTATGACGGCGAGAACTGGACCAGGGCGGAGGTCTTCGACGAAAGAACGTGGCGGATCCGCCTCGAGGACCTGCCCGACGGCCTGCTCACCTTCTCGGTGGCCATCAACGACAAGGCTGGAAACTCGATGCAGGTGCAGGTGCCGAACATCACCATCGATACGGTGTGGCCCTTCATAGAGGTCTTCGGTCCTGGCAAGTACGTCAGCTCCACGCCGATGTACCTATTGGCCCAGACCGAGCCACGCGCGAGGGCGTACGTGAACCATCAGGAGGTGGACGTGATGCCCGATGGGATGTTCACGGCCCTGCTCACCCTCGACAAGTACGATAACGAGGCGCATATCCGCGTCGTAGACATCGTGGGTCACGAGAACTGGACCATCTACAAGGTGTACCTAGACACCATCCCACCGGCCCTCATAGTCGAATCCCCGGACAACGGGCAATGGGCCTCGACCGGGACCATCACGGTAAAAGGCACGACCGAGAGCCAGGTGACGGTGGTCGTGAACGGCGAGACCTGCCAGCTCGAGTACGGCATGTTCTCCATCGATGTCCCGTTGGAGTACGGGCTCAACCAGCTCGTGATAACCTCCACCGACATGGCCGGCAACGTCGCGACGGTGTACAGGATGGTGAACATGGATAACGTGCCCCCGGAGCTGACGGTTCTGGCACCCGAACAGGGCTCCGCCACAGGCCGGGAGAGGATCACCGTCTCGGGGACGGCGACGGACGGGAATCCGACGAGGGTCATGGTGAACAACATTACCGCCGACCAGATCGGCGAGAACTGGGTCAGGGAAGCCTTCCTGGTCGAGGGTACCAACACGCTCCACATCAAGGCATTCGACCTCGCTGGCAACTCGGCAAGCGCCACGCTGACCGTGCTGTGCGACCTGACGGCACCCACCTTCACCGTCGAGCTCGTGATGGATGGCGTCTCCCGTTCACCTGCCGACAGTCCTCTCCTTACCCGGACCAACCGCCTGACGCTGAACGTTGTTCCAAGCGAGGAGAGCATCTTGCGCATCTCTGGCGGGGACGATCTGAACCGGGGCAAGGACACATTCACCAAGGAGATACTCCTCGAACCCGGACCCAACGAGTTCTGGCTCCATCTTAGGGACCTTGTCGGCAACCGGGCCGAGTCCGTGTTCTTCGTCGTCAACCTCGACAACGAACCACCCGTGCTGAGGCTTCTCGTCGATGACGACCTTATTTACATCGACGAGGACACCTTCCTTCTCAGGGGGGAGACGGACCCTGGGTGCCAGGTGACCATCGGTGGTATACCGGTCCCGGTCCTGTACAACGGCAGCTTCGCCATGAACGTCCACGTCGATGAGGGTCCCAACCCCGTCCGTGTCGTCTCGATCGATGAGGCGGGGAACCAGGCGAGCATGACCCTGCAGGTCCTCTACGAGGCCGAGGAGGAGAAGACGGGCATGTCATCATTGGCGACGATCCTCGTTGCCGCCATCTGCGGCCTCCTGGCCGGCCTCATCGCAGCCCTAATCATCGGCAGGCGAAGGAAGGTGGAGCCCGCCATGGCCGGGGGAACCCTGGCCGAGGAGGAGGAAGCGACCCCTCCAGCTGCGGAGCCGACCCCTCCGCCCGTGATCGAGCCCACCGGGACGCCCACAGACTACCAGGAGGTCCCGGGCCAACTGCCTCCCGACCCGCAGCGCGAGAAGGACGACTGGGAGATGCTGTAGGACCCTATTACAGAAGGGGTGGCCTCCTTGCTGCATGATCCTCTACATCGAGCCGACCAGCGTGGAGGAGCTGCTGGAGGAGATACGGGCGCACCGGACGACCACCTCGGGCAAGGGGCTCTCACTGGGAGGCCAGATGTCCCACGACATGGGCATGTTCGGCCGTTGGCTGGGC
>JAUVRF010000571.1 GCA_030597775.1 Methanobacteriota archaeon
CCGGAAGGAGGCCGACGCCATCGGAAAGGGCTCTTTCGAGTTCGCGTGGGTGATGGATGGCCTGAAGGAAGAGCGCCAGCGTGGTCTGACCATCGATGTCGCTCACAAGCGCTTCAACACCGACAAGTACTACTTCACCATCATCGACGCACCCGGACACAGGGATTTCGTCAAGAACATGATCACTGGGACCTCGCAGGCCGACGCCGCCGTCATAGTGGTGTCCGCCCCCGACGGGCCCCAGGAGCAGACGAAGGAGCACGTCTTCCTCTCGAGGACCCTGGGCGTCCCGCAGATCATCGTGGCCGTCAACAAGATGGACTCGGTGAAATACGACGAGGCCAGGTACAAACAGGTGAAGGAGGACATGGGCAAGCTCCTTGCCAACGTGGGTTTCAAGCCCAACGACATACCCTTCATCCCCATAAGCGCCTTCAAGGGCGACAACGTCACCAAGGACAAGGGCGAGCTGAAATGGTGGAAGGGCCCCTCCCTGCTGGGTTCCCTCGATGACCTGACCGCGCCGGACAAGCCGACGGGCAAGGCCCTGCGCCTGCCCGTCCAGGATGTCTACTACATCACCGGCATTGGCACCGTGCCCGTGGGCCGTGTCGAGACCGGCGTGATGAAGCCCGGTATGGAGGTCATCTTCATGCCCTCCAACAAGAGCGGCGAGGTCAAGACCATCGAGATGCACCACGAGATGATCCCCCTGGCCGAGCCCGGCGACAACGTGGGCTTCAACATCCGCGGCCTGGGCAAGAAGGACATCCGCCGTGGCGACGTGGCCGGCCCCATGGACGACCCTCCGACGGTGGTCAAGAGCTTCAAGGCCCGCATCATGGTCCTCAACCACCCCAGCGTGATCACCCCCGGGTACACGCCGGTGTTCCACTGCCACACGGCACAGGTCGCATGCACCTTCAGCGCCCTGGACCAGAAGCTGGACCCCAAGACCGGTTCGGTGCTCGAGGAGAACCCCCAGTTCCTGAAGACCGGCGACGCCGCAGTGGTGACCATCATACCCACCAAGCCGATGGTCATCGAGAAGGCCGAGGACTTCCCGCAGCTGGGCAGGTTCGCCATCCGCGACATGGGTCAGACCGTGGCCGCTGGGATGTGCATCGACACCGAGAAGAAGAAGATGTGAAACGGCACTTGCCGGAACGTATGTGAGCAAGGAGAGAGAACCATCCCATGGTCCAGAAAGCCAAGATAACCCTGACCGCCACCGACCCCCAGAAGGTCGACGCGATCTGCAACCAGATCAAGGCAATCAGCGAGCGGACCGGCGTCGACATCTCGGGACCCATTCCCCTGCCGACCAAGCGATTGGTCGTGCCGGTGCGCAAGTCCCCCGATGGCGAGGGAAGCGAGACCTGGGACCGGTGGGAGATGCGGGTGCACAAGCGCCTCATCTACCTGGACTCCGACGAGCGCGCCTTGCGGCACCTGATCCACATAACGGTGCCCGACGGCGTGAACATCGAGATAGTCCTGCGCTCTTAGGCGAAACGGCGACGGGGGGCGCAATCCCCCCATCTCTTTCTTTTTCAAAACAGGAGCAGCGGTTGTGCCGTTGGGCCCGCTGCCGCTATCAACCCTTCCTCCTCATGAACACGAACACGAGGACACTCAACATCACGACGGCTAACACCAGCAGGATGATGACCGTTGTCCAACCGGTGCCATCTCCCTCCACATGGGGTTGTGGCTTGGTCACATGCACGACGAACGAATCGGAGGCCTCGTTCCCCTCGGTATCGACGACCACCAGCGTCACATTGTAGTTGCCGG
>JAUVRF010000230.1 GCA_030597775.1 Methanobacteriota archaeon
AACCTACCTACCAACGCCTACGCCTGATGGAGGCGACCAGGGCGACGGCCGCAACGGCCAGGAGCACGCCGGTGGCCCAGGCTCCGGGAGTGCTCTCGGTCTTGTACTTGACCACGTCGGGGCTGGTGCCCGCGTTATCCTCTCCAGCGCTGGGACCGCCGGCGTCGTTGCCGAAGGAGTCCTTGCCCCTGAAGTAGTAGGTGTGCTCGCCCTTGACGAGCTTGCCCTCGTAGGTGAAGTCCTGTCCGTCGGTGGTGTCCGTGTCGTCGGGGTCGGGGGACATGAGGATGCTATCGCCGTCTATGACGACCCAAACCTCCCCGTTGTCTCCGTCGGCATCGGTGAAGGTGACCTTGAACGTGAAGGTGGTCTTGGTGTTCCCCTTGACGGGGCCCAGGTCGCCAAGGCGCAGCGTGGGGGCCACGTTCTTGGAGAAGATGTCCAGCTCCACGGTGTCCTCGGCGGAGTTGCCCGCCAGGTCGGTGACCGTGAGGGTGACGGTGACGAGCATGGGGTCTGGGAAGGTGTAGGTGACGGTCTCGCCCTCCAGGGTCTGGTCGACGTTGTCCACCTTGAAGGTCCACACGTAGGTCGTGATGCCCTCGTTGTCGGTGGAGGCCGAACCGTCGAGGGTCAGCTCCTGCTCCTCGATGTGCAGGACGTTCTCTCCCGCGTCGGGCGATGGCGCCTCGGTGTCCAGGATGACGGTGACCCCCGGGGAGGTCCCGCCAACGTTGGTCGCCGGGTCGGTGGCCCGGAGGGTGATCACGTTGTCGCCCTCTGCAAGGTCGAAGGTGAACTCCCAAGAGCCGCCTTCCCCGACAAGCGCCGAACCCACCTCTTGGCCGTCCACCAGCACAGTCACGGTGGAACCGATCTCGGCGGTGCCCGAGAGGGTGATGGACTCCTCGTTGGTGTACTCGGGGAGGCCATCCATCTCGGGGACGTCCGGTGCGATCGAGTCGTAGACCAGGCTGGCTGGCAGTGACAGGATGCCGGTGTTGAGGGAGGCGTCCGTGGACCAGGCGGTCACCACGTTCACCCCTTCATCCTCGATGGTGAGCTCGTAGGAGAAGGTCCCGTCGGGGTCCGCGTCCGTCGTCCCCACCTCGACACCGTTCAGGAACACCGTGACCAGGGAGCCTGGCTCGGCGGTACCGGTGATGGTCTGGGAAGCGACGTTGGTCAGCTCGGGAAGCAGGTCCAGGACCGGCGGGTCCGGAGGCGTCACGTCCAGCGTGGACACTTCCAGTGCCACGGGGAACGGTGACTCGTTCGGCACCTCATCGAAGGCCGAGAGGACGAAGAAGTAGGCGGTCTCGCTGACCAATCCATCGACGGTGAAGGTCAGGGCGGTCAGTCCACCGGATACGAGATCCCATGGACCTTGCCAGTCCCCTCCGGTCTGGTTGATGTACAGGTTGTAGCCCTCCAGGTCCACCTCTGTGTTGGCGTCCCACTCGAGGACTATCGTGTCGCCGGTCACGCTGAAGGCGGCGAGACCCGTGGGTGCTAGTGGCGCTAGTCCGTCGACATGGGTCACGGTCACCTGGTTGGTCCAGATGGACTCCAGGGGGACCTCGTCCCAGGCCGATACGATGAAGCGGTACTCCGTGCCGTGGACCAGGCCGCTGTCTATCGTGAACGTGGTCCCGGTGACGTTCTGTATCAGGGTCCAGTCCCCGGGCTCGTTCCAGTAGAGGGAGTATTCGACGGTGTCGTCCAGGTTCGTGTCCCAAAAGACCTCGATGGCGTCCTCGACGGGTATGACGACCGCGGCGAGGTTGGCGGGGGTCGTGGGTGCCACGATGTCCGTCATCTCGAACTCAAGGAGGCGCTTTCGGCTCATATCGATGTAGTTCATCCCATCCGCCCACACGGCGTCCAACGAGGCATAGACCGTCACGTTGTGGTCGTGCTCGATGGCGTCGTTGTCGTACTCGAACTCCCTGTCGAGGACCGTCACGTGGATGTTCCCCGCGGAGTCAGTGGTCGACATTGCGCCGCCGAAGTGGGGGGTCTGGTAGATCGGCACGTCGTCCTGGGTCACCTCCACCTCGGCTCCCTCGTAGGGGCCGATGGTCCCGTTCTGCCAGACCTTGACGGTGAGGGCGTTGTGGACCTTCAGGTGCCCGCCACCCGCGGTCTCCACATCCACCGAGTTGAGTGGGAACACATCGTTGTAGCTGTTGTGAACGGAGTCGGCTTGGAGCATCCACGCCGGGCCACTGCCGGCCCGGATGTCGCAATCGCTGCTGACGCTTCCCGACGTGGAGAACAGGCGGATGCTCTGCCAGCCTCGCGTGGAGGGATCCACGGTGGCCGAGGTCATGACGCCGTCATTGCTGTTCTCGATGTTGATCCCCATCAGGCTGTTGGTGACGTTGGCGTTGATGTTGTAGCCACCGGAGTTGAAGAGCCAGATCCCGTCCCCGTCGGTGACGGTGACGTTCGTAAGGGTCGGGTCGGGACAGTACATGAACATCACGGAGCCCGCAGCGGCGTTCGCGAGGGTCACGTCGCTCAGGTCGTAGTAGTATCGGATCGGGTTGTCGCCCACGGTATTGGTTGCACCGATGATGTGTCCGTAGTTGATCTTGTTACCCACGAAGGCGAACGTCTGCTCGTCGCCGGATGCGAAGGAGTTGTCGGCGAAGTTCCCCTGCCTGCTGCGGTTAAGGAGCACGGTGGACCCGTTGATGTCATTGTTGGAGAAGGTGAAGCCGTTGCAGTTGTACAGTTCGATGGGGCCTCCGTTGCCCTCCATGATATTGTTGGAGAAGGTGAAGCCGGTGGCATTCGAGAACTTCACGTTCTCGGTGTTGTCCTTGATGGTATTGCCCGTGACGGTAACGATGCCGGACTGGATGTTCTCGAAGAACAGGGGATTGTAGGTGGAGTGTGTGATGGTGTTGCCCGAGATGCTGTTCATGGTCCCGCCCTCGATGGAGATGCCGTACGAGTTGCCGTCGATGGTGCAACCGGTAATCGTGTTACGGTCCGACCCGAAGATGGCGATGGCCTCGCCGTCCACGTTGCCGTCCCCGACCATGTTGTAGAAGTTGCAGTTCCTGATGGTGTTGCTGTAGGACGTCCAAACCTCGTTGTTGCCGATGAAGTGGCCCCTGATGGTGATGCCGCGGAAGTTCCCATAGAACGAGGAGTCCTGGATGATCGCGTTCTTCGCCCCGAACAGGAAGATGCCCTGTCGAGTGTTGCGGAAGATGCAGTTGCTGACCTTCAGGTTGCTCACGTAGGAATCACTATTGGTTCCCGATTGCTGACGGGTGATGATGCCCGCGGCGTCCCATCCCTCGCTGGTGGCGTTGTCCCATATCCCGATGAAGGTGGTGTCCTTGACCTCGGTCCCGTTGTTGGTGCTCACGATCATCGTCGTCGTCACGATGGCCTGGGGCGAACCGATGATGGTCACACCCTTGTTGACCACGATGGGCTCATCGTAGATGCCCGGGCCCAGCTTGATGATGTCACCGTTGCGGGCGATATCCATGGCCTCCTTGACGGTGTCGAAGCCCCCGGCCCCCACCGCCCATACGTGGGGTTTGTCGTCGAACTCTATGCTGGGTGCAGAGGCGAACGCCCCCCCCATAAGGAACAGGGCGATCACCAGGATGGGCATGAACTGTCGAGAAGAACGTTTCAACATTCCACCTCCTAAGGTCCTTACTGGATTCCCATCGGTTTATATAAATATATTGCCCTTGAATGGATGGGATCGGCGGCCCGACGGGATGGTGGGGGCCGACCAGTGGGCCCTCTGATGCGGGGGAGGTGACGCTGGCGGCACCTAACCTTAATTAACCTTCAAGGGCATTGTCGAGCACCCAGCCTAGGCTGGGTTATTGGTGGTTCCATGGCCCGTTGTGCCAAGTGCGGTACTGACAATCCTCCAGGCTCCAACGAGTGCTCCAATTGCGGTGCCCGTATCGCGGGCATCGAAGGCGGCCTGATAGGCGGGGGCTCGGCCCTGGGCGGAGGCGCATTGGAGCGGAAGAGGGACCGGGGCAGCAGCTCCCTGTCCGTGGGTCCCACCACGTACGGGGACGGCGTGAGCTTCGTGTCCACGGGCGACGCCATGAAGCAGATCCAGTCCATGTCCCTCGAGGGGATGGACGCCC
>JAUVRF010000390.1 GCA_030597775.1 Methanobacteriota archaeon
CAGGTTCCGGCTCGGGTTCTGGTACATGCGCGTGGTGTATGAACGCCTCCCCCATCTCGGCTTCCATGTGCTCTATCAATGGCTGGGGGAACAGGTACCCACAGTACATGCAGAACTTCATGGGGGTCACGAGCTTCTTGCCGCAACTGGGGCAGAACACCATGGGTACACCACTGCCAGATTCGGACGAGCGTTTTTAAATCTGCCGCTGGTCCTCTCGTTTCTTATAGGACTATTTCGGAACCTTGGCCCAATCGTCCAAGAACGCCTGGATGCCCTTGTCGGTCAGCGGATGATGTAGCATCTGCTTGAAGATCTTGTACGGGATGGTCGCGATGTGAGCTCCCAAGAGCGCTGCGTCCACCACGTGAAGCGGGCTCCGGACGGAGGCTACGATCACCTCGGTCTCGATCCCGTAGTTGTCGTACATCGCAACGATGGTCTGGACCAGCTCCATGCCCACGTGGCTGATGTCGTCGAGTCGGCCCACGAAGGGGCTCACGTACGTCGCGCCCGCCTTGGCCGCGAGCAGCGCCTGCATGGGTGAGAATATGAGGGTCACGTTGGTCTTTATCCCCTCCTCCGTGCAACCCGCGGTGGCCTTGAGGCCCTCATCGGTCATGGGCAGCTTGATAATCACGTTGTCATGCCACTTCGAGTACTCCCTGGCCTCCTTGAGCATGCCCTCGGCATCGAGGCTCACGGCCTCAGCGCTGATGGGACCGTCGACGATCGCACAGATCTCCTCTATGACCGGGCGGAAGTCCCGTCCCTCCTTGGCGATCAAGGAGGGGTTCGTGGTGACGCCTGAAAGGACGCCCCAGCTCGCTACCTCCTTGATGTGCTCGACCTTAGCGGTATCTACGAACAGCTTCATGTCGATCCCTCATTGATTCTCTCTGTATCAGATCCTGTGCTTCACGATGTCCTTCGCGGTCTTCACAAGGTTCTCGTCGGTAAGACCGTAGGCACGCATCAGCTCATCCACCTCTCCCGATTGACCGAACGTGTCCCGGACGCCCACCCGCTGGACGGGCACCCGGTAATCCTCTGCGACCACCTCGCAGACCGCGCTTCCAAGACCGCCTATGATGGAATGCTCCTCAGCGGTCACGATTGCCCCGGTCTCCCTGGCAGCAGTGATGATCGCATCCTTGTCGATCGGTTTGATGGATGACATGTTGATGACGCGGGCGGAGATGTTCTCCTCCTTGAGCAGCTCCCGGGCCTTTATCGCCTCGCTGCACATGATGCCAACGGCGATGAACGTCATGTCGTCCCCGTCCGCCACGGTGCTCGCCTTGCCCAGGTGCCAGGGCGTTCCCGGTTCGAGGATGTCCGGGACCTCGGACCTGCCCATCCTCATGTAGAAAGGTCCTGGGATGTTCAGGATGGACTCTGTGATGGCCTCGGTCTCCGTGCCATCGCAGGGGACGACCACCTTCATGTTGGGCAATACCCTCATGAGGGCGATGTCCTCGGTGGTCTGGTGTGATGCGCCGTCGCCGCCGACGGTGACGCCAGCGTGACTGGCGATTATCTTGACATCCAGGTTCGGATAGGCTATCGATTGGCGGATCTGGTCGTAGGCACGGCCGGTGGCGAATATCGCGAACGTCGATGCCACGACCACCTTTCCCGTTGTGGCGAGACCGGCGGCGACGCCCATCATGTTGGCCTCGGCTATCCCCATGTTCCAGAACCTGTCGGCGCAGGATTCCACCTTGGCGAACATCGAGGTCCTGGTAGAGCCCGAGAGGTCGGCGTTGAGGGCGACTATGTTCCTGTTCTTCCCCCCGCACTCGGCCAGGGTGGCGCCGAACACGTCCCTCTGCCTTCTCCTTCCCTTGCCCGCCATCACGACACCTCCCCGAGTTCCTTGAGGGCCTTCTTGAGCTCATCATTGGACAACGGGGCACCATGGTACTTGAGCTGGTTCTCCATGAAGCTCACGCCCTTTCCCTTGACGGTCTGGGCGATGATCATCCTCGGTTTGCCCACCTCCTTGGGCTTTAGGAGCAGCTTCAGGATTGCCTCGAAATCGTGGCCGTTGATGACGTGGGTGTCCCACCCGAAGGCCCTCCAACGGGCCCGCTGGTTGGTAACGTTCATGATATCTTCCGTCGTGCCGTCGATCTGGAGCCCGTTCTCGTCCATTATCGCGGTGAGGTTGTCCAACCTGTTGTGGACGGCGGCCATCGCAGCCTCCCAGATCTGGCCCTCCTGGCTCTCCCCGTCGCCGATAAGGCAGAAGATGCGGTTCTTCTTGCCGTCAAGACGGCAACCCATGGCCATTCCCAATGCGGTCGAGAGCCCCTGACCGAGGGAACCAGTGGACATCGCGATGCCCGGAAGCCGCTTCATGTCGGGGCGGCCCTGTAGGGGGGAACCGAGCTCGCGGAGGCTGGGGAGCAGCTTCTTTGAGAAGTACCCGCACTCGGCCAGTACCGCGTAGAGTGCCGGGGCCGCGTGGCCCTTGGAGAGCACGAAACGATCTCGGTTGGGCCAGTCGGGCTTACCGGGGTCGTGTCTCATCACGTTGAAGTAAAGGCTGACCAGGATGTCGGTGGCGGACATGGAGCCCCCTGGATGACCCGAACCTGCCGTCGTGGTCATGTGAAGGATGTCCTTTCGGACAGTCAGGGCGATCTCTTTGAGACGATCGATGTCGTCGATGGGCTTGAACAAACGGCTTCCTCCCCGGAGCGGTGATGGGGGTAGCGGGCGGCGTCGCCGCCCCACTTTTCCCTTATCAGGAACCGCGTAGGAGCGGGTTCCGCC
>JAUVRF010000233.1 GCA_030597775.1 Methanobacteriota archaeon
GGCCAGTCTCAAGCAGTACTGCGAGAAGGGCACGGGCACCCCCAGCTGAGGGCATCCCTTTCAGTGATGCTCGACGAGGGGTTCCCTGAGTCGAGGATCGCTTTGTAGATCTCGTTCCTTGTCCTTCTTCTTCGGCTTCTTGTGGTCACCGTGATGACCATGCTTGTGTCCGCATCCGCACATGTTCTCACATCTCCTTTCTTTCTCATCAATGGCAGCCAGGGCCCTTACGTATCCGAGTGTAGATCCGCGTGCTCTCGCTGCCGTTGAAGTAGATCTTCTCGCCCCCGAGCCCGTTCACGCTCGGGGAGGTGTCTGCGTGGGATAGACCCATCCCGCACAGGGCACAGAACTCCGGGGCGTCGGCATCGGACCTGATGGCCTTGTGGCAGAACGGGCAGGTGGCTTCATCCATTCTGTCATGTCCTTGTTCGCTTACCATGCTCTGTCATGGCATTGGCCTCGGGGACCTTGCGGGGCCTCGGCTCGCCTTCGACCAGTAGCGGGGACCTGGAACGTGCCCAGAGGAACGCCAACATCGGGGCGTATCCCAGCACGGGGAAGGCTCCAGCCAGGAACCACATGGTTCCCCTCATTCCCCTCCGGTTCGCGTCCATCCGCATCATTAGGGCGACGGGGACCTGGAACGAGACCCAGAAGAACACCAGCAGGACAAATGCCAGGTCGGTGCCTTCCAGGCCACCTATCCGGCCCCCGTCGCCGGGGGGGGGTTGGGGGGCTTCGGCGGCCGCGACGAGGGAGGCCAGCCCGATCGTCAGGAGGGATAGGGCGGCTGGGAACGTCGCGGTACTGAAGCGGGTGGGGGGTCTGGTTAGTGTCATACGATCGCTTACCTCATCTCCATCCTCGGTCGTCGCGGGTATGTCCTGGCTCTGTCCGAGGGGGATTGCTGTGTGGTCGGGGAGGATAAACCTGTGGAGGTTGGGATGGGCTCCCGGTGTACTGTGACCTCTCCTCACCCCGGACCATGAGGTAGACGAGGGCCACCAATAAGCCGACGGCAGGTACCAGGACCATAAGGAACCAAAGGGTCGAGTTCATTCCCCTGTTCTGGGAATCCCTGTACACCAGGAGCCCGATTGGAAGAGCTAGGACGAGGTAGGCTATTATGAGTTCAGGGGGGGTGGGGTCCGCCCACCAGCCCACCATGTGGCCTCCATGGTGGTCAGAGTACTCATCGGGGTCTCCGGTACCATCCTCCTCGTGAGCGCCCACAAGGGTCGTCGCGAGGGCTAGGGTCAACATCGTCGCGATCATGAATATGATGGACGCTCTCAATTCTCACACCGGTCCGTGTCCTTCCGACGATCAAGTATATACACCACTAACCATTGGATTGTCGATTTACGATTGTAAACTACCGGAGGGGCCTAGCGTTGCAGGCGTAAACCTTATTGGCCTGCCAAGCTACGTCATGACCATGGAATTGGACAATGTCGACATTAGGATCCTCGAGCTTCTCCAGGATGACGGGCGATTATCATTCAACGACTTGGCGAAGGAGGTAGGCGTGACCACGCCGACGGTGAGCCATCGGATATCGACATTGACGGACCTCAATCTGATCCGAGGCTTCCAGGTGGACCTGGATACCGACCTTCTTAACGAGCTCACCTCTGTGATGACCATAGACTGCAAGCCCTCCGACGTGCCCGGGCTCCTCGAGCGGTTCGAGGCATTCCAGGAGGTCAGGGAACTGTTCGTCATCGACGGCACGAGGCTCTTCGCCAAGGTGACCACGACGGACCTTGAGCACCGGAACAGGTTCCTCGAACGACTTGCGCAGATCGAGCAGATCATAAGCTACAGGTTCGGTTCGGTCACCAGGACCGTGAAGGAGAGGCCACGGGCATTGATCCACAATGGGCTGAGGCTGACCGTCGACTGCTTCTTCTGCGGCAAGCCGGTCGTCGAGAATCCAGTGAAGATCAAGCTGGATGGTAAGGACCACTATCTCTGTTGTGGCAGCTGCGAGAAGCTTTACAGGGACAAGTACGGTCGTATCAAGGAGGCCAGCGACCTGGAAGGAGAGTGTGGTACAGAAGGGCCCCATGATGGTCACGACGATGACCATCACGGTCATTGAAGGTACTGTTCAACACCTTTCGTCGAAGTGCTCCTCGAGCACCTTGCGCTGGGCCTTTCGGATTATCTCCGACATGGTGGCGATGCTGACGCTGAAGAGGGATGCCAGCTCCTTGAGATCGGTCTTCCTTGGTGAGTCGAAGTACCCCCTCTCGTACGCTATCATGAGCACGTCCTCCTGGTAGCCCGTGAGGTACATGTCCGGCTCCAGGGTGGTGAGCTTCTCCAGGGTGACATTGTGGCCCAGGGCCTCCAGCTTGGCCATGGCCTGGCGCACCGTCTCCCGGTCCTTGGAGATGATGCGCTGGATGATGGAGCCGTCCTCGTCCATCTTGACGTCCACCAGGAAGGTCTCGCCGGATACGAGGGTGCAGCACCCCAGGCACACGCTGGTGGTGATGGCGCCACGCAACGTCCCCTTCGCCACCTCGTCCAGGTCGATGTCCGCAACGGTGGAGTTCCTGTGCATCTCCTCCATGACCAGGTCCATGTGGATGGGGTCGACCCGGATCTCCACCAGGTTCTTGCAACCCCCCTCCTCGCGCTCGTGGCAGTCCAGCATCGTGATCTCAGCATGGTACTTCGAGATGAGCTCCCGCCGCCACTCGTCGTGGGCCTGGACCTTGAAGACCGCCTCCAACACGCAAGTCCCTCTCTGCCCCCGATTAGGGTCGCGTGTCTTAACCGTTTGCCTCGTGGCCCCCAGGTTCACCGCAGGATGCCGATGGCCTCGGACAGGGTCTCGGTGAACCTGTCCACGTCCGCCTCGTCGTTGTACACGTAGAAGGTGGCGCGGACAGCGCCCTCGATGCCACGGTCGTTGAACCAGATGTGGTTGCAATGCTGTCCCGTGCGCACGGCCACGTTGGCCATCTCGTCCAGGGCCATGCCCAACTCGTGGCTGCTCACCCCCTCGACGGCAACGTTGAGCACTCCGCCACGGAGCTCCGGGTCCTGGGGACCCAGCACGGTGACCCCGGGTATGTCCGCGATCGCCTCGGTGGCCTTCCTGTTGAGGGCCACGTCGTGGGCGTGGACGTTGGCCATTCCCAGGTCCTTGAGGTACTTGATGGCGGCCTCGGCCCCGTAAATGCCAGCGTAGTGCTGCAGCCCCGCCTCGAACTTGGTGGGCGATGGATGGTACTCCGCGCCCTCCATGGTCACCGAGGAGATGGTGTCACCACCCACGTTGTACGGGGGCAGGTCCTCCAGCCGGTCGAGGCGGCCGTACAGGATGCCCACACCGGTGGGGCCCAGCATCTTGTGGATGGAGAACACGAAGAAGTCCACCCCCAGGGCCTTGACGTCGATGGGTTGTCCAGGGGCGCTCTGTGCGCCGTCTACCATCATGATTGCGCCCCTGTCGTGGGCGATCTCCGTCACCTCCTTCAAGGGGATGGTGTAGCCGTCCAGGTTGTTGGTGTGGGCCACGGAGACCACGCGGACGTCCCCGTGGGCGAGGGCTTCCTGGAACCCGTCGATGGAGAAGGTGCCATCCTCCAAGGAGGGGACGACACGGACCCTGATCCCGGTGGTCTCGACGAGGCGCAGCCACGGGAGCAGGTTGGAGTTGTGCTCCCGGTCGGTGATGACCACCGCGTCCCCCTTGTGCAGGTCCAAGCCCTGGGCCAGCATGTTGAGCCCCTCGCTGGTGTTGCGCAGGAAGACCACCTCCTGGGGGCGGGACGCGCCGATGAACCTGCGGATCGCGGTCCGGGACCGGTCGACCCGCCGGGAGACCATGGAGGCGAGGGAGTGGATGCTGCGGCCGGCGCACGCCGAGTGGAGCTCGTAGTACTCGACGACCGCTTCGATCACCTGCCTGGGCTTCAGGCTCATGCAGCCGCTGTCCAGGTATACCAGCGAGGGTCTGCCCTTCCACTGGCGAGGAAGGACCGGGAAGTCCCCTCTTATGCCCTCCACATCCAATCCCATGATAAGGCCTACCACGGGGCATGGCACCACGTTCATAAAAATGCGCTGCCGGGTCCCCGTCGGGCGGGGTCCCGTCCCTAC
>JAUVRF010000318.1 GCA_030597775.1 Methanobacteriota archaeon
CGGTACTTCTCGCTGCACTTCCCGCACCGGATGGTCTGCCTAGAGAAGGCGTTCAGGTTGCCGATCAGGTCGGGAAGGAAGTGGGTCTGGATGACCTTGGTGGCCTCGTCCCGGGTGTCCACTGCCCGGATCTTGGCGCCCAGCTCGAACTGGGCGTCCATCTTCTTGATCATCTTTCCCAGCTTCTTGTACGCGGACATGAGCACTCCCGAGTTGATGTCGGCAACCTCGTGGGTGTACGAGAACCCCTGGTACTGCTCCGGTGTGCCTATCCGGCCGCCCACGGTGTCCATCATGGACTCAAGTTCCTTTGGATGCAGGCCCTTGTCGGCAGCCTGGTACAGCTCCAGGGGATACCTGGCCAACACGTCCAGGTTCTGTGCCTCCTTGTCGATCTCGTCGGGGTCGATGCGGGAGCTCAACACCAGGGGCGCGTCCATGAGACCACCGCGGCCCTCGGGCAGGAACCTGCGGGAGAAGTTGATGAGCCCGTCCAGCAGGAGCATGATGCAGTCCTCGTCCCCGTCGCAGTTCCGCCGCTTGGACGCGTGGAAGAAGGGATGGGCGTAGCAGCCCAGTGCCCTGGTGTAACCGATGATGCGGCAGAGCACGCCCCCGGACGTGTGGGGTGCCAGGCCGATGGTCAGGTGGCCGATGAGGTCCTCCTTCTGCTCGGCGTTGTAGTAGGCGGGCAACTTGTACAGCTTGACCAGAAGGTCGTCCAAGAAGCGGGACGTCCTCACGAGGTAGTTCCCCGCCTCGAGGGAGGGGACGATGTCCTGGGGCCGCAACTCCACCACCTGGTCCTCCCGTTCCAGGGGTTCGCCCATCGCGTCAACAAGGTATCCCAGCTCCCTTGCCCGCTCCACCGGGAGGCCGATCTCCCCGGGCCGGAAGTGGGTGATGGGAACGTCGGTCATGTCGTACCGGACCGTCCCGTCCTTGAACACGAACACACCGTGCTTGGCCCGCAGGATGCCCTTCTCCAGGGTCTCCGGGACCTTGAGCTTCGACACCATCCCCTTGATCCCCTTGACGGAGGGCATGGAGGTCTCGCCCAGGCGGGACCGTGCGTTGCGCATCACCTTTGACATGTCCACGTTCTGCTTGGAGGGTTCGTCCTGGGGGTTGGTGTGGGCGCCGCAATCGCACTTGGAGAAGGGGGTCCGCGCACCGCAGGAGGGACAGCGCCGATGCCCCATCTCGACCTGGATGCGCCCTGCCTTCAGGGCCTCGTTGACCAGGCGCTGGGAGCCCCCGACCGCGCCCACCGGGAACAGCACGTGGGGCGGGGGCTTCATCTTCCGCTCCTTCGCCTTCTCCGGACGGCCCATCCTGGCACCGATCCTGGTGGGTCCCCTGGCACGCACGTGGACCCCCGCAGTGTATGAAACGAGGGCCAGGGGGTTGTCGAACCGGTCGGCAGGCACCTCCCGGCGCCGCGTCACCCCACCGTTCCCATCGGGTTCAAGGCCCAGGCAGAGCAGGAGCGCGCACGAATGGCGGCCGAACTCCAGCGTATCCGCCCTCGCCTTGTGCAGCGCGCCAAGCCTGCAGATGATGACCTTGGTCCCCTCGTCCACCACATCCTTTGGAAGGACCAGGTGGCCGTCGTCCATTCGACCGCTGGCCTCGAACAGCTCCGAGAGGAGCGCGATCTCGGCGGGCTCCATGTCGTGCCAGAAGAGGTTGTAACGGGGGTGCAGAGGAACCTCCAGCTCCCTCGAGATGGCCACGGCTCGCTCGAAGGTCATGTCCTTTCCGTCGAGCCGCCCGTCCGCGCCCTCGGGGTCGGCGGCACGCACGTCCTCCTCCCACCATTCCGGGGAGTACGAGCCTGGCACCAGGGCATGGTTGTTCTCCAGGAACTCGCCGAACGGGATGAGCACCTCGCCCACATCGTAGAAGGTGCGGACGGCGGAGGCGTACTCCTTGGCCTTCTCCACCGTGTCTATCTCCACCAGGTCGCCGTTCTTGAGCAGGGCGATGGGGCCCTCGATGGTGTCGCACGGCGTGATGGCGCCCGCCTTGCCGGGTCGCTCGATCTTGAGCTGTGTACCGATGGCCACGAAGCCGTCCAGGGCCACCATGGTGGCGGGGCTCATCGCGATGGCCGCCAGGCCCGTGGCGCGTGTGCGACCGTACCTCAGGCGGAAGCCCCCCGGGCGGGACGGATGGGCCAGCACCGGTCGGCCCGCGATCAGCTCCTTCATGTACTTGACGTTGGCCGAGACCTCGACCGCCTGGCCGCGCTCGAGTTCCCGAACCAGCTCCAGGTCGAGCTCTCCGTCCGCCAGGTCCTCAAGGTCGTCCACCTCCTTGGGCTTCTCGTCGTGCTCGGAGGCGGCCTCGAGCTCCTCGTCGGTGAGCCCGTCCCCGTCGTCCGTGGACTTGTGCATGAGGGCTAGCAGGTCGCTGATGAACTCCCAGCCGTCCACACCGAGGCGCTGAACGTGGCGCTGCACCTTGGGTGCCTTCAGGCACATGCCCTCGGCCATCACCAGGCAGGCGCCGCTGCGGACCCGGTTCGTCTCCACCCGTTCCAGGTCGCGGTTGCCGGACACCTCCTCGTCCTCGGTGCCGTCCCCGTTGATGCAGACCGGGCATCCGCGGGCGATGAGGTCTATCTCCTCGTTCGAGGGCAGGTACTGCAGGTGCTGGATCCGCCTGTAGAGGCGGATCTCCTCCTTGTAGCGCTCCACCTCCTTGTCCGTGGGCTGGTAGGCGGCGAGCTTGAGCTCGCGACGCACCACATCGGCGATGAGCACTGACAGGGCCTGGGCGGTACCGCCCGCGGCTCGGATGGGGCCAGAGAAGTAGACGTCCGCATAGCTTGTGCCATCGTGGTTCTGCTTGACCTTCACCTCGGATACGCCCTCAAGGGGAGCCACGAGAACGCCCTCAGTGAGGACGGCCAGCCCCGTCCGGATGGCCTGGTCAAGCGCCAGCTCCTTGTTCGGGAAGGGCCTCGTCCTGACGATCTCCACGGCGATATGGAGGGCGGTCTCCTCCCGGTTCCGGCCTTCGGACGCATCCCGGATCTGCTGGGCGATCCCCTCGGGGCCCACCAGGTTCTCGACCCGCTCGGCCAGGTCTGTGGCCACGGGGATCTCGACCACCGTCTCGGGATCGTATCCCTGCTCCCGGGCCCGCCCTGCGATCTCGATGCACTCGTCGAGGCTGCGGGCTAGGTCGTCGAAGTACTGGTCGAGCTCCAAGGAGCAACAAGAGCGATTGGTATCCATAGCCTCCGACCTCTAGAGAAGGGCGGTATTCAACCCAATGGGGATGAGGATGGATAAGGTTTTC
>JAUVRF010000313.1 GCA_030597775.1 Methanobacteriota archaeon
GGCGGCTATGATCAGGATGGGCGCGCAGACAACCAGCATCCTCCAAAAGGAGTACAGGGCGTCCCCCATCCTCTCCCAGAAGTTGTGTTCGTAGTACTTGTCCACGAACTTCTCCGGGAAGCCGACCCCTATATCGTACTGACCAGAGGCCTGGTATTCGGGTCGAACGTCGTTCCAGGACCAGGTTGCCACCCAGAGGCCAGTATCCTGGTTGTAGGAGAGGTTGTGCCAGGGTCTCTTTTCAACGTAGACAGCGTTCTGACCGTCGAAGCCCTGGGGGAAGTGGATCCTCACAACTAGCTCATCGGTGGTGCCCCGTTGCAGGTTGGGGTCGAACCATGTCGGCTTGAACATAATTCCAACCGACCCCTCCTCCAGCTCGTTGAGGTAGACCATGTGGGGGTTGTTGACATGGAACCTGAGCCGGAATGGGACGCCGTGGCCATATATGGCCGTCTGGGTCGCCTCGGTGAACTCAACGGCGAGGGCGACCTCCACGGAAGGTGACCTGTGGATCGCGGCGGGCTCGTAGAGGACCTGGCCGACCCAGAGCTCGGCCCAGGCCGAGTCCTCGTTGTAGTGACGGTTGGGTAGACCGATGTCCACGCCATCAAGGAACCCGTGGTTCACGAAGTAGATGTCGTAATCGATGTCGATGCTGCCGTCCTTCTTGATGTGGACGTCGACGACCTCCCTGGTGACGGAGAAATCGTACGCGCTGGCATCCGCATCCTTGGTGGAGAGCATGACCATAGCTGCCGAGACGATGAGGATGAGCAGGGCGACCATCATCACCGATGGACGGGGCCGGAGGGTCACCACTTGGGTTCCTCCTCCAGTACAGAGGTCGTTCCGCAGTAGGGGCACTTCAGTACGAGGCCACCGGACATCAGCGTCACGTCCTTCTGCCCGACGGGCGCGCCGCAGGAGGGGCAGTTCAGTTTCTGCTCCTGGAAATCCCCCGAACCGCCCATGGTGACGTTGACCTCCTGATGGACCAGCTTGGGCTGGCTCGCCATGATACGGCTGTCGTAGTACAGGAATGCGAAGAGACCGAAGCCCGCCAGGGTCATCACCGCACCGACGATGAGGTTCTCGCTCCCCCCGGCGATGAGGAAGATGAATCCCAGGAAGATGAGACCCAACGCGAAGATGGCAATGATGACCTTGACCGCCACGTGCATCCAGCTTCCCTCGGGGAGATATCCACTGGACGGCAAATATAACTGACGGTTTGCACGATGAACATCCGCCGCCTCAGGACCGCTCCTTGACCGCGATCGCATCCGACGGACATGTCATGGCACACAGACCACAACCGAAACATCGCTCCGGGGCGAGATGGGCCCTGTCCCCGTCCTCGGTGAAGGCTCCGAACTGGCACCTCTCTACGCAGGTCATGCACCCGGTGCACGCATCGGTATCGTGCTCGGCGATGAAATCCGACTCGATCACCTGGTCGGAGTACCCGAACCTGCTCATCGCCAGCAGCTCGTGGCAGCAGCATGAGCAGCAGCTGCAGACCGCGTAAGGTGTCTTGTCCCCCGCCCGCAGGGTTCTGTGGACCAGGCCGGCCTTTGAGGTGCGGTCGAGAATCTCCAGGGCATCCTCCATCGAGATCGGATTGGTGTCCTCGCTCTCGGCTATCTCCTCGGCGGACATCCCAACGACGATGCAGACATCTATGGGCGAATCGCAATTGCCCTCGCTCACCCGGCAGCCGCAGTTCGTGATGCCGACGGAGTCCGAGATGGCCAGGATCTCACGCACCTGCTGGTCGGTGAGGATCCTCTGCCTGGTGGGGATGACGATGTTCGCGGCGATGACGGCCGAGGATGCTCGCGTTCCCGCCTCCCTCTTCTCGCGCTGTTCCTGGATCACCCTCTTGCCCTCGTCACTGACATCGGAGGTGGAACCGTGCATCACATGATGCACCTATGCCCTGGCCTATTACCTTTTCGGGAACGTGTGTGAAAGTGGCGGGGGATCAGGATCGTCAGCGATATGCTTTTTGAACTTTGGAAAACCTTTGTACGTCTACATCTACTGCAATATTGCCTGAGATGTAGACGTACATAACCCCGCACAGGATTAGTAAGGCGCTGAGGGGGAGATCCGAACTCCCGCGGCGGAAACCGCCAACGACCCTGACCACCGAGGGTCACGGCCACGTCGGTGTCTCACTCCTCCATGCTGGTAGTTCGGGTCAGCCGCTCGAAGACACCAAGACCCACGGCGGTCAACACGATCCCGACCGGGATTATCATGAAATCCTGGAACGATTCCGGATCGTTCATGTGGATGAAGACCAGCTCGAAGAAGTTGATCGTCAGGATGATGAGGATTACCTGGGCCAGGATTATCTTCAGTTCACCTATGTCCCTGAACCTCATCCAGTTGGGGCGCACACTTGGGCGGTCGGTGATGTCGATCTTACTGAGGAACAGGTCATAGACACCGTAGGAGAAGATCAGCAGCACCAGGCCCAGAAGGAATGCGTCGATCCCAAGTATCAGGCTCAATTGGCTATGCTCGTAGTCGTTGGTGAAGAACAGGTTGATCGAATTCCATGCTTCGATGGCCCCTATGATGAACATTATGAACGCGCCGATGAAGGTGATGATGACCGGGATGATTATGATGTACCTCATGTCGAAGAAGGCTGGCTCGAAGTGCTTGTGCAACCAGGCCTCTGGCGGTTCCTTCTTGTGGTCCGTATCCTCGTGCATCCCTTTTCCCATATCCATAATAATCCTGGTGAAGTAGATAAATCTTGTCACCTGGGTATATCAAAGGCAATGATCTGAACCGGCAATTTCCGACCGCGGACCGGATCGGTCGGCATCCTCATCATCCGAGGACCGTGTCCCGCGGGTGACATCGATGCCCTCCGGTCAGCCGGACCCCCACAAAATGGGACGATGGGCCAAAAGGCGCTGAGGGGGAGATTCGAACTCCCGTGGCGGTAACCGCCACCGGCTCTCAAGGCCGGCGCCTTGACCAGACTAGGCTACCTCAGCACGGCGCCCGAAGGAAGTCCTCGCCATTAGATAAAACGTGTGGTCGCGAAGGTTTGATGAGGGTGGCCGCTCATGGTGCCCGGGGACGTACGATGCCAAAGACTCCTGTTATCGCCGTCGTGGGAGGGAGCGCTGTCGACGATCGGACATACGTTGTCGCCAAGGAGGTGGGACGCCTCCTCGCCAATTCAGGCGCCACCCTCATCAACGGAGGCTACGGAGGCGTCATGGAGGCGGCCTCCTGGGGCGCCAGCGAGGCCGGGGGGACGGTGATCGGCATCCTCCAGGGCACCGACAGGAACGAGGGCAATCCCCACCTGACACTCGGTA
>JAUVRF010000344.1 GCA_030597775.1 Methanobacteriota archaeon
GGTGAAGGTGACCGCGTGGAACAGCCTTGACACTCATCCACATGCTAAACAAATACAGGATGTAAAAGATGGCCCGAGGAAACATATAAACCCGCAGGGGCCATTCCATCGCAACGGACGGACGTGGTCCCTATGACAATTCACAAAGAGAGTTGGCAGAAGACATTAATGAAGAACTTCTGGCGGGTCCAACCGGCCCAGATGGTTCTATCGGTCGTGTTCTGGTCCATGACCCTCACCGGTATCTTCTACCCTATGATCGTTGAGAAGTTAAAGGATTATCCATGGTGGGGTCAGAACACCTTCCTAGGGCTAATGTTATTCTTCTCAATCATCCTGGGGGGTATATTCATCTTCGGATACCTTTACGACAAGTTCAAGTTCTGGAAGGAACAGCAGCTCGTCATCGTGGAACGCAATCCCTACACCTCTTGGAAGCTCAACCCCGTCCAGACCATGTGGGCGGAGTTGTGGATCGAGACGGCACAGGCCCAGCAGAACAAGACCCCCGAGCTGGAGGCCAAGATCAAGTTCTTCGAGGCTTGGATCGCCCGATTGGAAGAGATCGACCCCTGGACCAAGGAGATGCGTGGGTTGATCAACAAGTTCGCCCTCGAGGGCGACGACACCGTCCTCCGGACGCTGGCCAAGAGCGCTGAGTGACACCCTCGAATGGGTCCCGTCCGTCCCTCAAGGCTCGAACTCGACGACCCTGCCGTCCTCCACCCTCACGTTTAGCTGGATGTGGATGGGCTGGCCGATGGCCTCCTCGATCTCGGCAGGATGCTCGTGCTTGTTGAAGACGATGTGGATGTGGCGCACATCCACCTTGCACACATCCTTGAGCGTTCGCACGGTCTGGATCAGGGTCCCCCCGGTGCTCAGGACGTCATCGACGAGCACTATTCTGTCCCCCTTCTCCAGTCCGTTGATGAACAGCTTGTTCTTCGAGTAGCCAGTGGAGGCCTCGATCACCACCTCTCCCGGTAGGTGGTACTGCCGTTTGCGGATGATGACGAAGGGTTTGCGGGTCTTGTGCGAGAGCAGGGTTGCGAGGGGTATGCCCATGGCCTCGACCGTCACGATCTTGTCGCAATCGAAGTCGGTGGTCTTCATCATCTCCAACGTCACCTCCTCCAGCAGGAGGGGATCTATGACGGACGCCCCATCGGTGAGGGGATGGACGAAGTACTGGTAGCCCCCCTTGTCGACAATGGGGACATTCTCAATGGACTCTCGCAACAGGGACCTTACCATGAGGACCACCGGGGATGGCACCGCCTTCGGGGGACATTACGTTTTCGGAACGTCGGTCCTCAACCTCGTGATACCAGGTCCATGGCCACCTGAAGACCCCGTCCGAGGACCTCGGTCTCGTCGGGTATGACGCCGCCCTCCATCAACACGTTGCCGTCGCAGATGGTGGCGGTCACGGCATGTCCAGCTCCCGCGTAGACCAGGTTCGAAGCCAGGTCGTGGGCGGGGATCATCCCGATGATCTCCATGTTGACGAGGATGATGTCCGCCGCCTCCCCCTGGGCGATGCGGCCCCCTGGAAGGCCCAGGGCCTGGGCCCCACCGTGGGTCGCGGCCTCCAGCACCTCCCTGGCGGGCAGGCTCGTGGGGTCGCCGCCCAGCTTCTGGAGCAGGGCCGCCGATTTCATCGTCTCGAACATGTCAAGGCTGTTGTTCGAGGCGGCTCCGTCGGTGCCGAGCACGGGATGTGCCCCGGCCCCGGCGAGATCGGACCAGGGCATGACCCCGGCCACGGCCAACTTCATGTTCGAGACCGGGTTGTGGACAGCGGCCACTCCCCTTTGCCCCATCAACGCCACGTCCTCGTCGGACAGATGCACGCAGTGGGCGGCAAGCATCGGCCTCTCGAGGACCCCAAAGCGTTCGAGCAACCCCGGGGGAGAGGTCCCGTGCTCTGAATGGCAATCGATGACCTCCCGCTCCGTCTCCGCCAGGTGAGTGTGAACGAGAAGGTCCTCGTCCGATGAATAGTCCTTGACCCACTCCCAACCGGCGGGGGACACAGTATAGATCGCATGGGGTCCAACGGAGGGCACCACCCTGGGGTCCCCCATCTGCCGGATGTGGCGGGTCGTGGCCTCGGTGGCCATTATGTTCGCCTCCCTTCGCTCCTCGTCCCCCAGGTCGATGAAGCCCTCGCTGATCACAGCCCTGAGGCCCGCGTCGTGGGCGGCATCGGCCATCCTGGGTCCGAAGAAGTACATGTCCGCGAACGCAGTCGTTCCCGTGCGGACCATCTCCAGGCAGGCCAGGCGGGTCCCCCAGTAGATGTCATCGCCGGTGAGGTTCGCCTCGGCCGGCCAGATCCGCTTGGCGAGCCAGTCCTGGAGGACCATGTCGTCGCCGTAGCCACGGAGGAGCACCATGGCCGCGTGGGTGTGGGCGTTCACGAGCCCCGGGAGGGCGGCGCAACCCCGGCCGTCGATGGTGTGGTCGGCATCCACCTTGCGACCCAGCTCCTGGACCGACCCGTCCTCAACGTAGATGTGGGTGGGCTCCTTTCCATCGACCAGTGCAACGTCGGTGATCAACAGACTTGACATGTATCCATCCTCCTGGGTGCATCAATGAGCCTTCAGAGCCTCGGTACCGCCCGCATCAATATTCGTTCCATCTTCATCCAGTTGCGTGTGGCATTGGCCATGATCGTCTCGAACTCGAGGGGGGCATCGCCCAGGCCATGGGCCATGTTGTCAACAGAGCTCATGGCCGCCACCTCCATGTCACGTTCGATGGCCAGGGAGGCCTCTGATGCCATGGTCATTCCGACCACGTCACCCCACGAACGCAACGCCCTGACCTCTGCCCGGGTCTCGAGCCGGGGTCCAAGGGTCTGGATGTAGGTCCCACCGTTCACCACCCCTATCCCCTCCTCTGCGGCCACATCCGCGAGCACGCCCCTCATGCTGTCGGAGAGGGCAGGGGTGACATGGACGATGCTGTTATCGAAGAAAGTGGCGCTGGAAAAGGGGTTGGCGTAGTCGTCCAGGAGGACGACGGTCGGCGGCTTTAGGTCCTCGCGGAGGGACCCGGCCGAGGCGATGAGGACCA
>JAUVRF010000167.1 GCA_030597775.1 Methanobacteriota archaeon
CCGGAACCCGAACCCACGGTGGAACAAGATCTGGACCCGGCACTAGAGCCAGAACCAGAGCTAGAACCGGAACCAGAACCAGAGCCCGAACCCATGATGGAACCGGAGCCCATGCCCATGGCAGAACCAGAGCCCGAACCGGAGCCGGAGCCCGATGTCAAGCCCATGCCGGACCGCTTCTTCGCGCCGATGGGCGTCCCGGCAACGGTGGCGGCGGCCAAGGCCGCCCAGACCCCCGCCCCTCAACCTGCTCCCGCGCCGGTTCCCGCAGCCGCAGCCGCTCCCGCCCCCAAGCCGGTGGCCAAGCCTGCACCCGCGCCAAGACCTGCCCCCGCACCGGCTCCCAAGCCGGCCCCCTCTCCAAGGCCGGTGGCGGCCCCGAGACCCGTGCCCGCGCCTGTCAAGCGGGACGAGGAGGCCGAGGTCGACAAGCCCAAGATCAAGAGCAGGTACTTCACCAACAACGGAGGGGAGCGACCCCGGATCGAGGTGGACGGACCCGCGGAGGACCACCAGCGCCCGATCCAGGAGGTCGTCGTCCCCGGGTCCACCCCGACCCCGGAGTCGCCCGAGCCCAAGAGACCGAGCCTGGCCTCCCGGGACATCGAGGAGCTGCTCAACGACCTTGAGGGCCTGGACATCCTGGATGATGATGACGACTGAGCCCCCGCCGCCCGGCATCGCCACGTTCGGGACCTGAAGGGTTCGTCACAATCGTCAAATACAACGCCCTCCACAGAGGGACCGGACAATCATCATGCCTCCCGCGGAAGAGAAGAAGGTGGAAGACGGAGAGGAGTGGGCCGCCGAGGCCGAGGAGACCACTCCCGAGTTCATGGAGCCCGTGGTAGAGGTGGGTCGGGCGGAAGAGCCGGCTCCCGGGGAGGAGGGCGTCAGGAAGGCCCGGGGCGAGCGGGATGCCAAGGGTTCCACCCTCTACCGGGAACGCCGCATGGTCGAGGAGGTGGTGGAGGAGGAGGATACCCAGAAGGCGCCCCCGAAGCCCACCCGGGCCGAGAGAAGGGCCGAGAAGGAGCGCCTCCGCCTGGAGCGGGAGGTGGACCGCGAGATCCGTCGCCGCGATTCAGCCCTCCGGTCATCCCTTGTCTACAAGAGCTTCTACGACCTGGTCTGCAACAGGGTCGGCGTGATCATCGCCGGGTTCGGAGTGGCGATGGTCCTCTTCACCATCTCCTACGACTGGTTGCAGGGCGAGGAGCTTAACCTGGGCACCCGGCACCTCACCGCCCTGGTCATCTCCCTGGTCGTGTACTTCGTCGGCATGGGCATGGAGGGCATGCGGGTGCTTTCATCGGAGTGCGAGGGGTTGGAATCGAAGGCCCTTGCCGCCCAGGCCAATGGTGAGGACGGGGCCTCCAAGGAGGAGGACGAACATGGACCCACCCCCATGATCCCCGAGGACGCGGTCGAGAGGTTCATTAACGGCAAGCGTGACGGTTGACCTCAGCCCCAGGGCCGCGCCCTACCGGTGCCCATCTCCGCCCGGGGGCCCCAGATGGTCGCGGGCCATCGCACCTCGCGGCCGCCCCAGTCCAGCGCCCCCAGGGTCTGCACCTCTATGGCCGCGACCACGGGGTCTGCGCCCGACCTTGCCGTGACCATGAGCACCTCGGGGGTCCCCCTCGTCTTGACGGGATACCCGGCGGTGGCAAGCAGCGCCGTTCTATCATCCAGCCTCGCCCAGCTTCCCGCACGGCAGGTGGCGGGACCCTTCATGCCCTCTTGGAAGAGCCTGAAGGGGTGTTCCAGCCCCAGCTCGACGAATCCCAGGATGAACCCGTCCGCGAGCAGGCCTTCAGCGACCATGCTTCGCAGGATGTCCGTGAGGTCCTTTCGCTCGGGACGGGACAGGGATCCCTCCCTGTGAACGACGATGGACCCGGGTGGGCCCCTGGCCTCCGCCATGGGGGCGATGGCGCGCGCGAGGGCCGTGGCCGCCCTCTCGCCGCGGAAGCGCCCCCCGTCCAGATCGACGACACCACCGATGGACAGGGTGCCTCCCGCCCTGGCGTCCACCGCGGCCACCAATCCACGCGCCGGGGTCCCGCTACCCTCCTCGTGGCCCCTTCCCAGCAGCGAGAGGCCCAAGAACGCGTCCGCACCCAGCTGCGCATCCAGGGTCCAAGGGGCGCGACCAGCCTCCCGCTCGAGGGCCGTGGCCAGCCAGAGCACCGCGTTGAAGTAGGTCGTGTCGCCATCGGCCTCCCCGTGGACGGGGCGGGATGCCAGCGTCGCGGCCGACATGGCCTGGACGGCCGCCCCAGGCAGGGTGGCCTTGGCCGTGAGATAGGCCTCGGCGGGGTCGTGGGCGACGACGATGACCGCGGACGGCGTGGGCGCTACGGTCGAGAGCAACGCACCCAGTTCCGCCGGACGCGAGAACTCCATGGTGCGCACGGGCCGGGGGTCGGCCTTCGTGCCCAGGTATCTGAAGAGGTTGTACCGCACGTCGGAGTACATGGTCGCCGCTGCACCCTGGGCGACCCCCTCCTGGTAGGCCAGAACCGTGGACCCGAGACGGGGCGCCCCGGGCTCGACCCCGGCGTCCTTCAGGGCGTTCCGCCGCTCGGCATCCCACCGTCCAACGGTGTCCACGGTGGGCTCGAGCCTGCGGGAGGTCCGGAGGTCCTCCGGGGGAATGTCCACCGTGCCCTGCTCCTCGGGTCGGATCGGACCCTCCATGTCGAGCCGCAGGTCGTGGGCGCCGAGGCGGGCACGCCCCAGCTGGTTGGCCATTCCCTGGACTATCCTCCACCTGGCGCTCGGAGGCGGGTCGAAGACCGGCGTCTCCTCCGGTGATGCCAGGGCATGGACCAGGGAGGCGGCGTGGGGCTCCTCCCGCCCGGGTCGGCCGTGTATGAACCGCCGGAGGTACACCACGGGGTCCCCGGGGTCGACCACCCTGGCGGTCGCCCCCATGCCCATGCGGCGGTAGTGCTCGACAAGGGTCTCGCGCTCGCCTCCGGGTCCCATGACCACCGGGTCACCAACGCTCACCTCCTCGACGATGCGCTCGATCCGGGCCATCCACACGCCGTCGGGAGTGCCCAGGATAGCGGGCGCGGTCACCTCGCCACCCTCCAGACCCGATGTGGGGGGTGAGACGGTGATCGGGTCCCGGTCCACGGCGATCTGGCCCACGTCCACGGTGAGCATGAGGACACCGGGATCGTCCACCCGGAAGGTCATGCGCCGGTGGATGTACCATCGGCCCTCCTCGCCGGCGGGACGGGAGTTGGCGTAGGCGTTCCTCCCCACCGCCATGAAGTCGGGCCGGGAGGCCATGTAGTCACGCAACCCCTGGTGGACGAGGCGCACCATCGTGTGGCGGTCCTCCTTCGAGGATGGGTCCAGGACCACCTCTCCGACGGGACGGTACTCCCGGCCGCGGATACCGCCCTGGGCCGCAGGAGGTACCGGTGCGATGGTCAGGATCACCTGACCCAGCTCGGCGGTCTCGTAAAGGGCGGTGGGCGATCCGAGGCGGTTGCTCAGGATCCCCAGGTCCCGCAGGGCCTCACCAGCAGGGTCCTGGACACCCTCCCGGGCATCGGCGCGGAAGGCAATGCACTCAAGAGGTTCGGGCAACCCCCCCACCAAGAAGGCGCCTAAGAACAGGCCCATGGCCGGGCTAACGGATACTGATGTATTTGTCGATGTCGGTCGGGATGGGTGCGGCCTTCTTGGCAACTCCCCTCACGCCCTCCTCCTCGAGGACCACCTGACCCCTCCACTTGCGGAAGAACTCGCCCTCCAGCAGGCCGCGCATCTCCGCCAGCACCCCCGCGGTGACGGCCGCCCTGGTGGATGCCACGTCCATCTCGATCCGGCGCACCTCCCCGCCGGTCACCCTCATGGTCACCGACAGCGGGGAGCGGTCCGCCACTGCCCGCCCCACCACGGCCCACCGGGCCGGCGGCCCTTCCACCTCCTCGCCCACCGACAGAACGAGGCCCCGGGTGCCCAGCACGGTGCGGACCGTGCGCACGACGTCGAGACCGCCCAGGCTGGCGGGGTACCTCCAGGACCGGGTCGCGGAGTCCAACCCTTCCCAGGGGCCGTCGGGAGGGGTGTGCAACCCAAGGTCGGGAAAGAGCACCTCGACCTCCCTGGGGGGCACCTCCAGATGCCGCGGGTTGTTGGCGTCATCGAAGAAGGTGATGGTGCCCTCCAGCAGGTACTTGCCCGGGCCCAGGGGCTCCAGGCGGCAGGCGACGGTGCTGGCCTCCCCGGGTGAGATGGTTGCCACCTTCACCGTGCCCTCGTCGGTGAGGGCGTGGGCGGGTTCTGAGTCCTCGAGCCTCAGCGACTCCCTGTTGAAGGTCAGCTCCAGGTATCCCCCGCGGACCGCCATGAAGCCCGAGGAGAATATCGCGACCTTGAGACGGACGTGTCCACCCTCGAAGTCCACGGCGCTCACGGGATGCACGCCCCGAAGGTTCAGGGGGTCTGCCACCTCTTCCGGCCCCCTGTCCGCGGTCCGGCCCACCACGGGCGCCAGGTCCTGGACCAGGCCATCCAGCTCACCGGGGGCGCCCGTCCACGCGTCGATGCGCGGGCCCCAGTCTGCCTCGATCCGGGCCACCGCGTCCTTCATCGACCTGCGGAGCTCCGGGTCGGGCTGTCCCCTGGCGACGGTGGCCACGTGGACCTTCCGTCCCGGAACCAGGGACAGGATCCTCTCGCCGTACACCGCCGAGACCGGGCGCCCACGCTCGCCGAATCCATCCTGTACCATTCCCTGGAACGCCACGACCACTGGTGCCAGGGGGTCGACCGCGGCCTCGGGGGGGCGGCCGGACCTGACCCGTCCCAGGGGACGGCCGTCCGTGTGGAAGGCCAGGGCCTCGCTCACCCAGTTGGGGATGAGGTCCCAGCGACCGTCCTCGGACCCGCGGGTCATGGGTGTACTATCGCATGGCGACCTCTTGGGCCTTTCGGCCTGGAGAGGTCACTCCTTCTCGACGACCAGGCCGGCCCTTCGACGGCCGGGACGGCTGCGGATCACGCGGTTGGCCTCGTCGCGAAGGCGACGGGATGTCTCAGAGAAGTCCGGGACCCTGGTCTCCCATCGCTTCCTCTTGTCCGGGAGGGACATGTCCTCGTAGAC
>JAUVRF010000090.1 GCA_030597775.1 Methanobacteriota archaeon
CCAACTCCACCCCCACCCCCCATCTGTCAGCATTCAGCATCGGTCCCGGTCGGCAATTTCATATCGGAGTAGTCCTGTGGGGCCTCCATGGGCCAAGGTCCGGTCCTCGGAATAGAGGCCACCGCTCACACCGCCTCGGTGGGCATCGTCCAGCCCGCAGAGGGTGGAGGGGTGGAGATCCTGACCAATGTGTTCGCCTCCTACTCACCCACCGAGGGGGGCATCCATCCCCGCGAGGCGGCCAACCACCACGCGGAATCGCTTCCCCGTCTGATACGGGAGGCCCTCGCGGAGGCAGGCGTGGCACCCGGTGACCTGGAGGCCGTGGCCTTCTCCCAGGGTCCCGGTCTGGGCCCCTGCCGGCGCACCGGCGCCTCGGCGGCCCGGGCACTGGCCCTGACCATCGGACGGCCCCTTGTGGGCGTCAACCACTGCGTGGCCCACCTGGAGGTGGGAAGGGCCGTGCTGGGATGCCAGGACCCGGTCCTGCTCTATGCCTCCGGGGGAAATACACAGGTCATCGCCTACGCAGCGGGTCGCTACCGGGTGTTCGGGGAGACCCTTGACATCGGCATCGGTAACATGCTCGACAAGCTGGGCCGGGAGATGGGTCTGCCCTTTCCCGCGGGTCCCACCCTGGAGCGGATGGCCCTCTCGGGCGAGCGGTTCCTCCCCCTCCCGTACAGCGTGAAGGGCATGGACGTGGCCTACTCGGGCATCCTCACGGCGGCCCTCAACCTGCATTCCAAGGGCGAGCCCATGGACGACCTTGCGATGTCCGTCCAGGAGACGGCCTTCGCAATGCTGGTGGAGGTGACGGAGAGGGCGATGGCCCACGTGGGAAGGGACGAGGTGTTGCTGGGCGGCGGCGTGGCCGCCAACTCGCGGCTCCGCGAGATGGCGACCATCATGGCCGATGAACGAGGAGCGCGGTGCTTCGCCCCGCCGCCCCAGCTGTGCGTTGACAACGGCGCCATGATCGCCGTGCTGGGCGAGATGATGCTCGAGGTGGGTGCGACAACACCGATCGAGGAGTCCGGCGTGATGCAGCGCTTCCGCACCGACGAGGTGGAGGTGACGTGGCGATGAGCCCCGACGATGCCTGGAAGGGCGAGCGGGTGATCGCCCAGGGGGCCGAGGCCGTGCTGGAGGAGGGCACATACCTGGGTCGTCAGGCGGTGCTCAAGCTGCGACGGCCGAAGGGCTACAGACATCCCCAGCTCGAGGAGACCATCAGGGTGTCCAGGACCCGTACCGAGGCCAGGGCGCTGCGCGACGCCCGCAGCTCGGGGATAAGGACCCCGGCCGTGCTGGACATGGACGCGGAGGGGGGCCGTCTTGTGCTCGAGGGCATCTCCGGCCCCACGGTCCGGGCCTCCATCGACGGCCTCGATGAGGAGGACCGTCGCCGGGTGGCCCACGCCCTGGGCGGGACCCTTGGCCGCCTCCACGGGGCTGGCCTGGTCCACGGTGACCCCACCACGAGCAACTTCATCATGGAGGAACTCCCTCCCGAGGGTCCCGTTGGCCTTGCCGTCCTGGACATCTCCCTCGGCGGTCGCGCCGAGGGTGTGGAGGAGAGGGGGGTCGACCTCCGGTTGCTCGGCGAGGCGTTCGGGGCCACCCACCATGCCCACCAGGACCTGTTCGAGGTCATACTGGAGGGCTACCGGGAGGCGTTCCCGGATGGCGCTGACGAGGCCATCGCCCGCATGGGGGCCATAGGTGCCAGGGGAAGGTACGTGACCAAGGAGAGCAAGGAAGATACCCAGGAGGGGAACGGATGAGCGGAGACCAAGGGAAAGGTGAGAGGGTCCTGCGGCTGGTGACCTCGAACGAGGGCAAGGCCAGGGAGTTCGCGGCGGCGCTGGCGGGTATCTCGTGGAAGGTGGAGAGGGTCGCCAGCACGTACGAGGAGATCCAGGCGGACACCCTTGACGAGGTCGCCGATGCAAGCGCCCGCCAGCTGTTCGCGGAGGGGACCGTCCCGACACCCTTCGTGCTGGAGGACGCGGGCCTGTTCATCGATGGCCTGAACGGCTTTCCCGGTGTGTACTCCGCGTACGTGTTCCAGACCATCGGTCACCAGGGCATACTCCGGTTGATGGAGGGTATCCGGGACCGCGATGCCAGCTTCGAGAGCCGCATCGCGTTGTGCCTGCCCGGAGGCGACGTCGAGCTGCTGTCGGGGACCTGTCCGGGCACGATCCCCCGGGCGATGAGAGGGTCCGGGGGATTCGGGTTCGACCCGGTGTTCATCCCAGAAGGTGACTACCGGACCTTCGCCGAGATGAACATCGCGGAGAAGGAGGAACACTCCCACCGGGGAAACGCCATGGCAGCCCTCCGGGAGCGGCTTGCGAGGCTGTGAGCCGTCTCATTTCTCCCGAAGGCGGACCCACCCTATCAGTACGAGGGGGGTCAGGATCGCAGCTGCCCCGATGAAGGTGACCGCCGGGTAGAAGATGGGGGGCTCGTACTTCTCCGTGGTCTCGAAGACCTCGATGACGTATGGGTCCTCGGCGGGCGCTGTGGGGGGGCTCGGGCCCGTTCCGGAGGCCGAGCGGACCATGATGAAGTACTCCACGCCCAGGATGGAGATGCCATCCCTGGGGATGATCGCCCAGAACGTGGTGTCGTTCGCGGACATCTCTATCTCCTTGAACTCCTCCTCGAAGGACTTCTTGTGGAACAGCGTCGCCGTGATGCCCGTCGGTGGGAAGATCTCGCAGCTCACGTTGAGCGGCTTGCCCAGGGGCGCCGTTGTTATGGGGGTGTGGACGATGATGAAAGGGGTCTGGTTGTACAGTATCGTGTCCATCGCCGTGTAGGAGAGGTCCGAGGCATCGAACACCCGGAAGAACACCACCTTCACCCCCTCGCCGGGTGGAAGCTCCTGGTTCACCTGATTGTTGGGTGGCGGCCACTCGTGCTTGGATGCGTTGGGGAAGTTCGGGTCCGAGGAGATCTGGAAGTACATGTCGGGTGCAACGTCCTCCAGGTTGTCCGTGGCGTTGAGGGTCAGCACCACCACCCGCTGCTGGGTCACGGCGTCGCCGCCGTTGATGAGCACGCTGCCGGTGGGAGGCGTGCGATCGGCGAGGAAGGAGGCCGCGGCGGACCATTCCGACCACAGACCCAGCTGGTCACGGGTCTTGACCTTCCAGTACCACTTGCCCTCCTCCACGGCCTCGGGGGCGACGTACCGGCTGGAGCGGCCCTGGGCTCCCGTCACGACTCCTCCAAGGACCTCGCCGAGGAAGAACTCGTCCATGGAGTAGGCGATCTCGAAGGAGCTCTGGCTCGATCCCGCGTCCGGGTCGACGAAGGTCCACACGAACACGGGTCTGGGGTCATGGGTGGACCGGTCGGGCATGACCAGCTCCGAGGCACCCGGGGGGGAGTTCTGCCTCTGGGTGCACCAGATGTCCTCCCCGTCGTCCCAGGCAACGTACACGTTGCCGAGGTGATCGATGGCCATGGTCGCATTGAGGCCCGAGGTGGTCCCGGCCGGAACAACTGGCCTGGGTTGTCCGAAGCAGCCGTTCTCGTCACAGGCGCTGGAATGGAGCGGGGGCAGCGCCGTGGTGCCCACCCCGGATATGGCGATCATCACATCGTCGTCCGAGCCCACGTCCGAACTGACCCGGGGGATGCCGCGGGATGAGACCGCCATCTCGGCCACGGGAATGTCGATGCCGGCATCCCCTTCCACCACCCGGTCGGAGAGGAAGATGACATCCCCGGAAATGACCGCCCCGATCCGTCTCTGGACCCAGGTGACCCACGCCCCCTGGCGCCTGGTCACCGCAAGGGCCGGTGCCGAATTGGTCACATTCTCAGACAGGTCGGCCAGGGGCAGCGGTTCCGGGAGCGGGGACGTCCGGTCCACATCCTCGACGGACCTGTAGAACACCTGGGATCCCAGGACGACCAGCATGGCATCGACGTTCACCGAGGACCAGGCGGCATGGAGCGTATCCTCGCTGTCGGTGACGATCACGATCTCACCGTTGAGCTCCCAGTCCTCATCGGCCTGGGCGAAGTCCTCCCGGACCCAGACCCTCGAGCCCTGGGCCACCTTGGCCAGCCCCACGGAGGTACCCGGATGGTCGTCCAGGGTCCAGACCACGTAGGCCGACCTGTTGGTGATGCCAGCGACGTCGGGCCTGGTGTTGTTGTTGTTGTTGGGCTGGGACACGGGGATGGGGTCGGACCAGCTGAGGCCACCATCCGTGCTGACGGAGTAGCGGATCTCCCAGTAGGGTCCACCGGGGGTGTCGTCGGTCCGGGAACGCTCCTGCCATACCACGTGGATCGTGCCATCGGGGCCGACCGCTATGGCGGGCGACCACTGGTCGGCGCTCTCCAGGCTGGTCTCCATCTGGATGGGGTCCCCGAACTTCCGGCCCCGGTCATCGGGGGTGGAGATGGCGAACAGGACCGCATCCCCCTCCTGGAAATTGGAGAAGCGTCCGTCCTGCCAGACGGCGTACAGGTCGTCGGTGGTCCCGACGGCCAGGTCGACCGAGGTCTGCTCCTTGTCCGTTTCCCTCGAGATGGGGGTCGGCTCCTCCTCGAACTCGATGGCACCAGCTCCCGCTGCCAGCAACGATATGGCCACCATGGTGATCACGATGGACAGGAGCAGGTGGAGGGGACTGGGCATGCGTCGGAACATGGCTCGACCTCCGCCGTACTTGTCGGGTGAACAGATAACCGTTTCCCCGATGATGGGTGGGGGGTGTGCAAGCGTTTTTCTACCCGTTTGTCGCTTCCGGACCGGGTGCGTTCTTGGCTCGAGACAGGATATCCCTGAAGAACATGGCCTTCTTCGCTTACCATGGCATGGCTCCCACCGAGAAGCTCCAGGGTCAGCGGTTCTTCGTGGACGTGGACCTCTTCCTGGACCTGGAAAAGGCCGGGGAGGGCGACGACATAAAGAGGACGGTGGACTACGAGGGCGTCTTCAACACCGTGAAGGACCACGTGGAGGGTAAGCGCTTCCACATAATCGAGGCCCTGGCCGAGGCGGTGGCAACCTCGCTCCTCGCTGAATTCCCCGTTGATTGCGTCACGGTCCGGGTCCGCAAGCCATCGGTGCCCATCCAGGGCATCCTGGACTACACCGAGGTCGAGATCACCCGTACCAAGTGAGCCCCCTCAGGTGGCCCTTCTCAGCATATCCACGATGTCCTTCGAGGCCACCCTCTTCGCGGGTCTCCAGGTGGCGATGACGGACAGCACGACAGTGATGACGAACAGGGAACCGACCGTCCACCAGGGTATGGCGTACTCGAAGTCGATCGGCGAGAGGGTGTTGAAGAACCAGATAACGAGGGCCGACATGGTCACCCCCACCACAAGGCCCACGAACATGGCGACCATCGAGATGGCAACGCCCTCGGCAACCAGCGCGTTGCGCAATGCCCCTCTTCTGAGCCCAAGGGACCTCAATATGCCAAGCTCGAACTCGCGCTCCAGTATCGAGGCCATCAGGTTCATCGCCAGCGAGAAGAAGGCCACCAGCATCAGGATGACGAGGATGATGAAGAACAGCTGGTCCAGGATACCGAGGCCGCTCTCTATCTCCTCGATGATGACCACGGAGACGATGAGGAAGAAGGAGAAGAACACCTGGTAGCGTTGCTGGATGGTGCGGCCCACCACCTCGTGGTCCTCGCCCTCGGCGACCATGATGAAGACCCGCTCGTAGGGCAGGTCCTCGACGCTGGTCTCGGCCAGCTTCGCGTACGTCCCCAACGACACGAATACCCCCGAGCCCCATGCCTCGTCGGGCCGCTCGGGGAACTCGCCCGCGAACCCGGGCATGGACTCCAGGATGAGCACGATCTCCAGGAACAGGCGTTGCCCCTCGAAGTCCAGCGCTACGGTGTCGCCCAGTCTCACCTCCATTGCAGTGGCGAGCCCCCTGGATATGACGCACCCGTCGGGCCCTATGTCAGAGAGCCGGCGCAGCTCGCCCCGGTAGACGTCCCGATCGGAGACGAACGTGGCCTTTGTGAGGTCGCCGAAGGCGGCATACACGTCTGTACCGAAGGTCCTCGAGAACACCACATTGGACAGGCGTGCCTCCAGCTCCGGTGTGCTCGAGGCCACGTCCTCGGTGTTGTTGGCCTCGCCAATGCTCTCCACCATCGAGAGGGGGAGCCCGTCCTCGCCCAACATCAGGATGTCTGAGCCGATCTCGTAGACCGCGGCCCGCTCGATGCTCTGGAAGATGGCAGCGAAGAACGAGGAGAAGAACAGGAGGATGGCCACGATGATGGCGAATATGAGCGTTGTGGAGGCGTTCCTGCGGAGGTACCTCTCAAGGTTGGCCCGGACCAGCTTGTAGGTGTTGGGGAGGATGGGACGCATGAGGGCGACCACGCCCCGTTGGAGCAGCGGCACCACGACCAGCATCCAGATGCTGTACGAGAAGAGGATGATCAGGAAGGAGAAGATGAAGAACGAGAAGAACTGGCTCTCGCCCACGAAGATGAGGAAGTAGGGGATGAAGAACGTGGCGTAGAGCAGGGCGATGAACATGAGGAAGGCCCCAACGAGCATGCGCTTGTCCACGCCCTTCACGCTGACGAACCGGTACCTGCCCTCCGTCCTCGTGACGGAGATGGCCTCGGCCGGGCTGGTGTCCATCGCCTTCCTGAGGGGCGTCATGGCGAAGAGGCTCGTGATGGCCAGGGTGATCAGCACCTGGCCCATGACCACTCCCCAGTCCACGACCAGGGAGAAGTCATCGGGCAGCACCTCCACGCCGTACCAGTGGAACAGGTAGGGCACCCCAACGCCCAGGGCCACACCGATCGGGATGCCCACGAGGAGCATCAACGCCAGCTCCCCGGCCACCACCCTCCCTATCATCCATCGGCGGGCGCCCAGGAGACGCATGGTGGCCAGGTCCTTCGCCCGC
>JAUVRF010000006.1 GCA_030597775.1 Methanobacteriota archaeon
CCGGGTGCTCGTGATGCAGCTCGGTCTCCACGTGGGCGTGGGGTCCCTCCAGGAGGCCCCCGCTGGTGGGCACGAAGAAGATACCCTCGGATTCCACATCGATGGTGAACTCGCCCGCGGGTGGCGGGTCCTTGACCTCGATGCAGCCGGCAGTGGCTAGCAGGAGGGCGACCGTCGATACCAATACAAGTACCGGAAGGGATGCGGGTCGGGACACGGCCAGGGTAACGCAATCGCCTATAAAAAGGGTTACGCGCCGGAGGGGATTCCCATGATAAAGTTTAACTACCCTAGGGCCATTTGGCGAAATCACCCTTGGAGGCAATGCGGTTCATGAATTTTCAACCCCTTTCCCAGGTGCCTGAAGGACAGGATCCCGAACTGCCAGTCGAGGTGACCGAATCGGACTATCCGGAGATCGCCAAGCGTTATCCCTTCCTCGTGATCGATTGCTGGGCACCCTGGTGCGGTCCCTGCAAGCAGATAACCCCCATCGTCGAGCAGCTCCACCAGCAGTACAAGGGCACCATGACCTTCGGGTTCCTCAACACCGATGAGAACCAGGAACTGGCAATGGAGTTCGGTATAATGGGCATCCCGACCGTCCTGGTGATCAAGGAGGGGAAGCACGTGGACTCCCTCGTCGGAGTGATGCCGAAGGCCGAGATGGAACGCAGGCTCAAAGGGTACCTTTGAGCTCGGGTCGGAGCGTACCGCTGCTCATACTTTTCTATCTTCAACCTATGGGTGAAGATCGCACTGGTCGCAGAAGTAGACCAATCTCTCCTCTTCGTCGAGAGTGAGCACTCCCGTAACGCTCAGGAGCTTGCAGTCTGCAATGCAGGCCATGCCCTTATCATGCGTGCCTTTCACCCCGTTATTGAGTTCCATGCTAGCAACCCATTTATTTGGGGCATCCAGGTATAAATAGATTATGCGCCTTCCGGCCCCTTCTTCACTCCCGGGGCCTCCCCTGGAGGTACGTAAAGAGCATTGGCCTCCAGCAGTTCAGCCTCCGGATTCAGGGCCTCGTCCACCACGAAGGTGGACCCGGTGACCACAACGGCGCCCCCCTCCCCCGCCAGCTCGATGGCCGTCTCCATGGCCTCCCGGGGACGATCGACGACCCGCGCCGGGGCCACCCCGGCCCCCAATCCCTCCCAAGCCGCCAGCAGGTTGGAGGGGTCGGTGCCCCGGTACCGGGAACGGGTGAATATCGCGGCGTCCGCAACCTCCACAAGGGGTGCGAGGACCTCTGGAGCCTCCTTGCGGTCGGTCATGCCCACCACCAGCACCGTCCTGCGGCCGGCCAGCACCTCGGATATCGTGGCCGCGAGAGCCCTGGTCTTGGCGGGGTTGTGGGCCACGTCCGCGTACAGACCTGGCCGCACCTCCTGGAACCTGGCGGGCATCTGGGCGGTGGCGAGGGCCGCCCTGCAGTCCGTGGCGGCCAGACCGGCAACGTCCAGGGCGATCGTGAGGCCCAGGGCTGCGTTGCGCCGCTGGTGCTTCCCTCGCATGGCCAGGGTCCAGTCCGTTCCCCGGAAGCGCAGGGTCCCTCCCGGGCCCGCGCCAGCCCTGACCAGATGAAGGGGCGCACCCACGGACTCCGCCTCCTGGCGGATGATGGAGAGCACTGTCCCGTCCTCCTCCGTCGTGTAGACCGGCACCCCGTTCTTGATGATCCCGGCCTTGTGGCGCGCGATCTCCTCGATGCTCTCGCCGAGCTGGTGCATGTGGTCGAGGCTGACGTTGGTGATGGCGGCGGCCTGGGGTTCGAGCACATTGGTCTGGTCCAACCTGCCACCCAGGGCCACCTCCACAACGGCCCAGGTGACGCCCACGTCCAGGAAGTGGGCGAAGGCACACGCCAGGATGACCTCGGGGAAGCGAAGGGCGAAGGCATCGTCCTCTTCCACCAGGCGCCGGCAGGGAGCCTCGACCCTGTCACTGAAGACCCGGACCAGGTCCGCTCTGGAGATGGGCTCCAGGTCTATCCGGATCCGCTCCCGGACGTCGAACAGGTGGGGTGAGGTCACCAATCCCGTGCGGTAACGTCGGGAGAGCATGGCGGCCAGCATCCAGGCGGTGGAGCCCTTCCCCGAGGTTCCGGCCACGTGCACCGTGCGCACTTCCCTCCAGCCGGGAACGGCCCTGTCCAGGAACTCACGGGTAACCCGGATGCGCTCCAGGCGCTGCTCGGGCGTGGGGACGAACACCTCCGTCCCTCCCAGCAGGTGGCCCGGTAGGTCGTAGATGCGGTCCACCACCTCCAGATAGTTCTCTTGGTCCATGATATCCACCTGGCCCTCTCAAGGGCCGGGTGCCAGGGGCATGGGGGAGAGCCCAATTCAACCTTTCCATGGGCAGCCTGGACGCCACGCAAAGGTTTATCGGGGGATAGCGGATTCTGGTGTCGCCCAGCCAGTTGGCTGTTGGGCACCATTAATGGTGGGATTGAAAATGGCAGGCTTCGATGGCCCCTACAAGGACCTCCTGGACGCCCCCCTCGTCGAAGACATGGACCACTTCTCGACCGAGCTCATACGCCTGGAGACGGAGAGGCAGAAGAGGAAGGTCATCCTGATCGCCTCGGAGAGCATATGCCCCCGTCCCGTGCAGGACGTGGTGGCCAGCCCCTACACCAACCTATACGCCGAGGGCCTTCCGGGCTCCCGGATGTGCCGATGGGACGTGGAGCACCTGGACGACTTCGACCATCACCTGAGCTACCTGAGGCGGTACACCGACCGCAGGTACTACAAGGGATGCGAGTACGTGGACTTCTTCGAGTCCCTGGCCCAGCGTCGCTGTGCCGAGGCCTTCGCCAACGACCTTGTGGGCCCCGACGGTATCTTCGTCAACGTCCAGCCCCTGTCGGGTGCAGCGGCCAACAACGCGGTCTACATGGCCGTGGCCGACCCTGGCGATGCGGTGATGGGCATGGCCCTGGACTCCGGCGGTCACCTGTCCCACGGTAGCCCGGTGAACCGCAGCGGCAAGTACCACAGGGTGTTCCCCTACACCGTGGACCCCCAGACCGGCCTGCTCAACTACGACATCATAAACGAACGGGCCCAGGAGGTCAAGCCCAGGCTGATCATAGCTGGCTACTCCGCCTACCCGCGGGACATCGACTGGAGGGCCTTCAAGGATATCTCCGAGGACGTGGGCGCGACCCTGCTGGCGGATATCGCCCACCCGGCGGGTCTGGTGGCGGCGGGGGAGTTCCCGAGCCCCGTGGGCATCGCCGACGTGATCACCTTCACGACCCACAAGACCATGTGCGGCCCTCGTGGCGCGGTGATCATGACCACCGATGCCGACCTGGCCCATGACATGGACATGGCGGTGTTCCCGGGCGAGCAGGGGGGCCCCCACGAGAACGTCATCGCTGCAAAGGCGGTGGCCTTCGAGATCGCCGAGTCAGAGAGCTTCCGGCAGATGCAGCGCCAGGTCAAGGCCAACGCCCGCCTGATGGGCGAGACCTTCGAGGCCCAGGGCCTTGCCCTGGCCTATGGAGGCACCGACTGTCACTACGTGATGCTCGACCTCAACAGGGTGCCATCGCCCACCGGGGAGACCCTGAAGGGCGAGATAGTCTCCCGGATACTGGATATGTGCGGCATCACCCTCAACAAGAACACCAAGGCGGGGGACGACAGCGCTGTGCACCCCACCGCCATACGCATCGGCACCACCTTCATGACCCAGCAGGGCTGGGGCGAGGAAGAGTTCATCCGCCTCGCGAACATCATCGCCGAGCTGCTGAAGGACATCCACCCTTACCACTACAACGGCGCCCTCAAGCCCGTTGGCCGCGGGAAGGTGGACATGATGACCTTCGAACGGTCCAAGCGGGACGTGGAGCAACTGATGCGTGAGAGCGGAATACTGGGCTCGGGCGAGGCCTTGACCGGCTACCCACATTACTACCGGGTCTCCGGAACGCCCACCGGAAAGAAGCTTCCCCTGGCCCACGGCCACATGCCCATGGTCAACGGGCTTCTTGCCGTGGACGCAAGCGCCCACGGGGTCATCGAGGTCGTGGGCGCCCGCGCCCGTCAGTTCATCCAGGCCGCGGTCACCGCGAACACGTGGCGCTTGAAGACCCACCAGTCCGCGCGGGCCTACGTCCTGGACGCCGACGGCAACGTGCTGGACGACGTGGTCGTCATACGCGAGGAGAGGGACGAGCGCGACAGGGAGCGCTTCCTGGTCCTCACCCACAACCAGGGCCACGACAGGGTGCTAGGATGGTTCCGGTACCTCTCCGACTCATACGTGATCGCCGACAGGGAGGACCTCCTCCTGAAGGTCGACGGTCCCGTTGTCGTCGATGACCTGTCCGACCCCGCCCGCCGCAGGGTCGTTCTCATGGCCTTGAAGGGCAAGGGGGCGGTCAAGGCCCTCTCCAAGTACATGCGCTCGCAGGGCCTGGGCATGGGCGAGGCCATGACCGTCAAGATCGGTGAGGACGAGACCCTCGTCAACAGGTCCACCTGGGGTGGCTCGGACGGACTGGAGATCGTGGCCTCGATCGACAACTCCAGGAACGTGTGGGATGCCCTGCTGGGCTCCGGCGCCGTTCCCGCCAGGAGCGACACCATCTCCAGCGAGACCCCCAACCTCAGGGACGCGCCGGCGGGCATGGTCGAGATGCGCAAGCCCTACTTCGTGGGGCAGGGACCCGTGTACGAGCTTCTCAACCCCGGGTCGGACAAGGAGCCATGGACGTGGAGCGACCCCGACCTCGAGCCCAGGAAGAGCTGTCTCTACGACTGGCACGTCGAGCACTCCAAGACCATCGTGCCCTTCGCTGGCTGGCTCATGCCGGTCTGGTACACCAAGATCTCCGAGGAGCACGCGGCCGTCCGGAACACCGCGGGCCTTTTCGACGTCAGTCACATGGGCGTCTTCGGCGTTCGCGGCCCCGACGCCGAACGGTTCTTGGATATCCTAACGTCCTTCTACGTCCCGCTGCTGGGACCCGGGGACGCCTCGTACTCCTACCTGTTGGGCCCCAATGGAGTGCCCATCGACGACATCTTCATCTATCGGCTGGCGGAGGAGGAGTTCATGGTGGTGGTGAACGCTGCCAACGCGGAGAAGGACTGGGACTGGCTCAAGGCGGTCATCGATCGGCGGGTCGGCATCGACGACGAGCGGCCGTGGGTGGAGCTCGACGCCCGAGATTTCCAGCTCATAGACCTCAAGGACCCCAATGCTGGAAGGGAACAGCGCGTGGACATCAGCCTCCAGGGCCCCAGGTCCCAGGACATCCTGCTGGAGTGCGTGGTCGACGAGCAGATGGCCCAGGCCATCAAGGACCTGGGTCGAGGCAAGTTGATCATGGGTCCCATGGCCGGGGTAAACGTCATCGTGAGCCGTACTGGCTACACCGGAGAGGAGCTGGGCTACGAGCTCTACGTGCACCCCGATGAAGCCCTGCAGTTGTGGGAGACGATCCTCAAGGAGGGTGAACCATTCGGTGTCGTGCCCGCCGGTCTGGGCGCCCGTGACTCCACCCGCACCGAGGCGGGCTTCCCGCTGTACGGCCATGAGCTGGCGGGGGGCCTGGACCTGTGCCCCCTGGATGCGGGATACCCTCAGTTCGTGCGAATGCACAAACCCTTCTTCATCGGCAGGGGTGGACAGATGGAGAGGGACCTGGTCCGCAAGTCGAGCATCGTCCGCTTCCGCATGACGCGGAGAGGCATTCCTGTGGTCAAGCCCGGCTCCCCCGTGACCAGCCGTCACGGGCACGTGATCGGCCACGTTACCAGTTGCGCCACCATCGCCGACGGCTCACAGGTGGGCATGGCGTACGTCCACGACCGGTTCAAGGAGGAGGGCACCCGCCTCAACATATTCGTGCCCCCCAGGGGCAAGGGCCCGGAGCCGAAGCACGTGACCGACCTCAAGGTGGGGGACAAGATGCCACATCCCGAGGAGGCGGTGGTGATCCCCCGGTTCATGATACCTGGCGAGGACCGCGAGGATGCCGAATAGGGCGAATTCGGGCCCCCATAATCTAAATAAGCAGGGAAGGCTTTTCCAGCGAACGGCAGGGTGGTCACATGAGCAAGGTCGAACCAGGCTACTTCTACACAAAGAACCACGAGTGGATCAAGGTCGAGGGCGACCGGGTCCGCGTGGGCATCTCAGATTACGCTCAGGACGCGCTGAGCGACAGAGTCTACGTTGAGCTTCCAGCCCCCGGTGACCACTTCGAGAGGGACGACCCACTGGGTGTGGTGGAGTCCGTCAAGTCCGCCTCGGACGTCTACAGTCCGGTGGCGGGCACCGTGGAGGAGGTCAACGAGTCGCTCCTCGATTCCCCCGAGACCGTTAACGTGGAGCCATACGGTTCCGGGTGGCTCGTTCTGATACGCTCCGAAGGTCCGATCGAGGACCTGATGGACGCCCACGCGTACGAGGCCTTCCTGGAGACCCTGCAATAGGCCCCGGTCTCAATCGTCCCCTGGTGGTCGAAGGTCGGGGATACCGTCCTGGATATTGTATACCTTGCCGCAGGTCGTGCATGTCAGGTTACCCCGGAGCACCTCTCCCGACCGGGGGTCCTCTTCCTCGACATCAAGGTCCAGTCCCTCCTTGCACACGGGGCAGGCCAGGATCGTAATGAGCTCCCTGTTCATGGGGAGGGGAAGGCCTGGAGGATGGGTAAAGGTTGCGGCCCGCGATATCGTATCACATCATGCCGTTCCAGCAGTTGCCGCAGTCGTCCCAGTCCAGGAAGGGCGGGAGGGACACCAGCAGGTCGATGAGGAAGCCGCGCATGCGCTTTACCAGCTCCACGGACTGCTGCATCTCGATGATGGGATAGACCCCAGTGGCCCAGTTGTACGGGATCACGATGGGCTGGTAGCAAAGACCCTTCTCCCTCGCCAGCTTGGCCTCGGTGGCCACCGTCATTGACATCAGGTCCGCGCCCATGGTCTTGTACCACGCCGCCTCCGCGGGCGTCGGCTGGGCCGGACCCGAGACGTTCAGCAGCTGGACGTCGCGTCTGAGGGGCGTGCCCAGGGACCTGGCAACGTGGTCGATGGCAGCCCTGAGCCTCGGGCAGAACGGCTCGGTCATGTCGGCGTAGTAGATGCCATCTCGCGCGCCGGCGTAGAAGGTGTGGCTACGGCCCGACAGGTCCACGAAGTCCTTGGGAATGGCCAGCGTGCCCGGTGGGGCGGCGTCCGACAGGGACCGGACCGTGGATGTGGCGATCACCTTGTCCACCCCGACGTCGGCAAGGGCCCACATGTTGGTGAGGTAGGGCACCTTGTGGGGGGGGACCTTGGTGTGGCCGTGGCGTGGTAGGAATGCAACTGGCGCCTTGTTGAGCTCACCGATCGTGACGGTGACGGCGCCGTAGGGGGTGGTGACCACCCGGTCCTCCTCGAGCTGGAACCCCTCGAAGACCGTGGCCACCCTTGAGCCGGCGATAATACCTAACAAAAACTGCCTCCGGGTACCACCACTATTTAACGTGGCCACTAATAAGAGTTTTCGGCTATGGTAAAAACCATATTTATGGCCAAGTCTTCATGTGCGGTGAGAACCAGCACTGGGAATCCACTCGTGAGCTTTATAAAGACCGGTTCCGGTTGTAGGGGGTACGATGGAGGCATGTCCCATGGAACCCTCAAAGGATTACGTCATCGCCCCCGACGGAGAGATCGTGAAGGTCTCGGACGGAAACTACGAGTACACCGGGATGTACGTCGTGGATTGATATCCCACGGGCCTGCGGCCCAAAGGGGACATGCAGCTCATTCTTCTGGCAGCGTGATGTCCAGCGCCGCCTCCAGGGTCTTCCTGAGCCCGATGACCGTATCGTAGGAACCAAGGTCCCGGAGGTCGATCCAGGCGTGCTCTGTGTGTTCCCAGTCCAGGACGACCTCGACCCCCAGGTCGTCGAAGAGGAAGGGATGGACCATCCAGACGGTGTCGTGGGCGGTGTCGTCGAAGACCAGTGGCTCCGCCTCCCTCACCAGACGGACCTGGTCCTGCCTGGCGGAGATCTCCTCCTCCATCTCTTTGTAGGCGGTCTCTATCGGCGTCTCCTCTGGCTCCACGTAGCCGGAGACCCCCGCCCACTTCTCCTTGTTCGTCCTCACACCAGTGGAACGCTTCAGGATGAGCACCTGGCTCCCTCTGCGGAGTACGCAGGTGACGACATGGATGGTCTCGGCCACTTCCCATCCCCCCTACTCGGGGCTGAGCAGGTCCTCCAGGCGAGGTTTGGGCTTGCGCTCCTTCTTGGGCCGGCCAACGTCCGGCGGGGCGGTGGCCTCCCAGTCCCCACCCCGGGCTGGCCCGTCCGTCCGCTGCCCGGAGTTCACGTTCTTCTTGGGCAGGCTGCGGGTGAACTCCCCCTCGGTGTCCCTGTCGATGACCTCCATCCTTTCCATGTCGCGGCGGGCCACCTTGCCCACCCTGTCATCGCGGGTGGAACGTGAGGCGAGTCTCCCCGCCAGTGTCTCGGGTTCGTCACCGGCTGATCTCCGCTGGGCCTCGGCGAGCCTGTGGAGCTCGTCCAGGGCGTTGGTCGTGGATGGCACGGAGGATGGTTGAACCTGCGTTCCCGAGGGTGACGGCCGGGCTGGCGGCCTGGGTGGCACGGTGCGGCTCCTGGGCGGCGGCGTTGGCGAGCTCGCGGCCGCCCGCTTCTTGGCCTCCGCCTCCCGCATCAGTGCCTCGATGATGTCGTCCCCGGGCTCCCCGTTCCGGTCGGCGGCCTGCCCGGTAGCGATCTCAGGGGGATTGGCCTGGATGTTCCCGAAGCCGTACCTGGTCAGTATGGCCTTGTACAGCCCCACGATGTCCCGGAGGGACGCCTGCATATGGATGACGGACTCATGGATCTCCCGGACCTCGCTGTGGATGGCGTAAGAATCCGTGGCCAGCTTCTCCACCCGCTGGTTCATGGAATCGATATCATCCTCGATTGAGGAGATGCGGATGTTGGTCTTCTCCTCCGTCACCTCCTGCTGCTGCTCGTGCTCGGACTGGAGGGTCTCGTACTTGTCCTCCAGATCGTCGTACTTCGACCTGAGCTCCTCCTGGTCCTTCTTCGACCTGCGGGAGAACGTCTCAATCACCTCTGGCCTTGTGCACGATGACCTCTCCCTTGTCTCCGTCGACGGTCACCCGATCACCCGTCTTGATGACCCCGATGTCCACCTCGTCGACGAGGGGGATCTTGGCCAGGATGGCTCCCGTGGCCACGATGGTCTCAGTCTGCCGGTTCACGATCGCCGCCGGGGCCTTGCCGTTCGCCTGCAGGCCGTATATGACGTAGGAGCCCACGGTGGAGCCCTTCCCCCCGGGGAAGACAAGTACCTTGTTGCGAACGGTGCGGTTGTACGCGCCCGTCCCCCTGTCCTTTATGCGGCCAGACTCCGGGTCGACGCCACCGAGGAACGAAAGGTCGGAGTCCAGCACCAGGGCCTTGCCTGAACCGACACCCCTGGATATCCGGCGTCCGGAGAGGTGGATCACATCTTCATCCAGCTCACCATTATTATCATCTGTCAAGGTCCCGGGCTCCTGGGCGCCGAATAAGGCCCTACACGGTTTAAAAGACTTGTCCTGCAGGAAAAGGGTGGCTCACTCCTCGACCATGAGGGACAGGAGCATGGGCGTGCTCCGGTAGAGCACCTTCTGGCTGCAGAATGCGTCCAGTGGCAGGTACGTGGCCGCCTTGCCGGAGTTGGTGGCCGATATCGATGCCACCTCCTCGATGGGGGCGACCACCATGCAGGTGTCCACCAGCACCTTTCCGAACCCCTCGATGATCTTCACTGCCTCGGGGGCCCGTTTCCGGACCTCCTTGCTGGTGCAAAGCCAGAGGTCCGGGGCGTCGGCCCGCTTCCGCTTGCCGCGGAGGAACTCGGCCACCTCCTCCAGCTCGTCGATGGACAGGTGAGGGCATCCCAGGGTGATCAGGTCCACGTCATGCTCCTTGCTGGTGGTGGACAGGGACCGGGTGGCATCCGCCAGCTGTTCCGGGCCCACGGAGAGCTCTTCCAGGCCGGGCTCGGGTGCCAGGCCCGCCTTGGCCTCGGGGGTGACGTCCGTGACGTGGAAGAGTGGGATGGCACCGCTGGCGGCCATGGCGGCCCCCAGGGACTTCAACTCGTCCTGGGTAGGCCGGATGCCATGAAAAAATGGTATGGCGTTCCCCAGCTCCCTACCCACCAGCACACCCAATGCGCCGTAGTCGACATTGGTCTCCCCTGGGTCCACCCGGACGACGGCCGTCGGTACCCGGTTCTGGGGCAGGTGTAGCCCGTACCTAGGGGTCTTGCCCACGATCGCCGCCGCCAGGGCGCTGGGCCACCCCTCCCGGTTGGTGCGGGCGCCGAGCACGGAGTTGCAATAGCTGACGGCGTTGCTCTCTGACCAGGCCACGTGTTCCCCGAAGGCCGGTGACCTTCCGATGAGGTAGGGGGTGCAGGTGCACGTCAATTCCACCCCCATGCGGTTGTACGCCCGTAGGATGGACCGCTGCTTGGCCGCGAACGCCTCGGGCACGCCCATCTCCTGCCAGCGGTTGGGGTCCATTCCTGCAGGGTTGAGCATAGATGGTACCGAGACGACGCTTATCCGGGAGATGTCCCGGAGCCAGTTGAGACCCGCCTCGCCGATGGTCTTGTACGAAACGCCCGCGAGTTGAGCTGAACCGATGGGCACCAGGTCCTCCGCGCCGAAGATGTTGCCGAGACCGACCAGCAGCTCCATCGCCCACTGACGGCCCTCGCCACCCTCTCCGTCAAGTATCGACTGCTCCTCATCGGTTATGAGCATTCGCTGGGCTCAGCGTCGTTCATGGGACATAAGGATTGTGCCTTGGTCGCCTACCGGCGGCGAGGCCGGGGCGATCCCGTCCCAGGGGAGCCTTGATACTGCGGAGGGGCTCCCTTCGGCGGGGGACCCGCGCTGGAGGGGGGACGGCCCGGCATCGGGGTCCTGTCGGGGGACCGGGGCGGTCCACCCGGTGGGGGATGACCCTTCTTCATCGCCTTCTTCTGGGCCCTGGTCATCTTGGGTTTCTTCGCCCTCATTGGTTTCCGGGGCGGTCCCCGGGCCCCGTATGGCCCGGCCGGATATGCTGCACGCTGTCTACGCATGAACAGCACCACCCCCACGACGGCCAGCACGGCGATGATGACGATCCCTATCAGCAGGTTCGTGGACACTGCAAGCATGGGCTCCTCCTGCGATTCCTTCGGGAATGTGACCTCGTAGAAGGACGAGTTTGTATAGTTGATACCGTAGACCCCGTAGGACACGTCTATCTTGAACTCGTAGAGGCCCTCGACGGCTTTGGACTTCTTGTAGTCCCAGCTCCAGTTGATAAGGAGCTCCTCCTCACCAGGGGCGAAGCTCTCCACCGTGATGGTGTTCGAGCCGACGGGGTTGCCACCCGAGGGCATGATAAAGAGGTTGATTATCAACTTCTCCCTGGGGTCAACGTCGGAGGTGTCGATGACCTTGCCCTGGGCGTGGAGGTGGCCATCCACCAGCGACGGCGCGGAGACGTTCATCTCGAACGGGGTGGTGATGAGCTCGATGCGGGTGGCGTGGAACTCGCTGTTCATCAGGACTATGCATCCGGGCGCGGCACCCACTGGATACTTGGAGTTGGCGGTGTACTGGACGAACACTCCCAATGACTCGCCCGGCATGATGATCAGCGGTTCCGGGAACGTGGCCGCGTCGGTGACCGAGAGCTCCATCGGGGCGCTTGACAGGGTCGACCTGGAAGTGCTCATCTGTCGCTGGGTCGCTCCGTTCTTCTGCAGGTTGATACGGAACTGGGCACCCTGGACGTCCTCGTTCGACTTGGCCCACACGCAGGCGTAGTTGACCCCCCATATCACCAGAGGCATCTTGTCGACGTACATGGTGAAGGTGCCAACGTTGTTGATAAGGAACCGGGGGAACCTGGGCCCGTTCGACGAGACCTCTGCCAGGGAATCGTTCTGGGTCAGAGCGGCTGGGGAAAGGGTCCCGGAGACTGGTGCCTGGCCAGATAGGACCTTCAGGTAGTACGGGGTGACCGTGCGGACGGGCCCGCTTGCTTCCGCAGGGCCCTCTGGCTCCTCGGGCAATGGGTCGGCATGGCCCAGAACCGGGTCTACCACGACCATCAGGAACAGGGCGGTGACGAGGAGGGGAAGTACGGTCTTCGACAGGGAACGCCGGTTTGCCATGAGCTCACCTAGGGTAATCAATTAGCGCGTGCCCATTCATAAAGCTTTGGGGTATGTTGGTACCGAAGGTCGCATCACTGGTAGTTCTGGATGGCCTTCGCCAACTCCGGTGCGACGGAGACCACGGAGGTCTCGTTCTCGATGGTGTCGGAGGAGATAATGGTGTCACACACCTTCTCCAGCTTTTCCAGCGCGCCCTGGGCGAAGAGCCCGTGGGTGCAGGCGGCGATGACCTCCTTGGCGCCCTGGTCCTTGAGCTGTTTTGCGGCCTCCAGTATCGTGCCGCCGGTTGAGATGATGTCGTCGACGATGGCCACCCGCTTGCGGTACACATCCAGCATCTTGGTGGTGATCCTGACGGTCTCGCCGTCTATGCGGGTCTTCTCCAGGTAATCGACGGAGGTGCCCATGTTCTGGCCCACGATGCGGGCCCTGGACACCGAGCCCTCGTCTGGGCTGAGGACCATCTCCACCCCTGCCTCCTTGAGGAAGTCGGCTATCTGCAACATGCCCGAGATGTTCTCCACGGGTATGTCGTAGTAGGTGAGGATCATGAGGTTGTGGATGTCCACCAGCAGGACGGCGTCGGTGTTCCGCTGGATGGCCTGGATCACGGACCGGGAGGAGATCGCCTCGCCCTTGTTGAACAGCTTGTCCCGGCGGGCGTACCCGAAATAGGGGACCACGGTGATGAGGGAACGGACCCGGTACTCCTGGATCGCGTCCTGGAGAAGAAGGAGCTCGACGATGTCCGCGTCCGTGGCCGTGCTCTGAACGAGGATCACATCCTCGCGTTCCAGGTCGTCCATGACCCGCACGTAGCACTCACCGTCGGGGAACCTCTTCGTAACGGTCTTGCCGCTAACTTCGCCAAGTTCCTTGGCAAGCCGGTCTGCAAGCAATGGGGATGCTGAACCCCCCAGCACCTTCAATGGGCAGTCCTCCTGGTCGCAATATCGAGGGGCTAGTAGATAATCATTTCCTCATCATTCCTGAGGTTGAAAAGTACCAGGGGTCCAGAGGCCGCCCCTGGGCGACCGGGCTCCCAGGCGGTTCAGATATCGAACATCTGTGCGTGGGGAACGCCCTTGATGCGCACAACGTTGTCCGGGTCGATGCACCCCGCCTCGATGGCCAGGGCCACGGCACGCTCCCCGAAGAGGTTCAGGCTGCTGGACCGCTGGAAGAGGGCGGAGGTGGCCTTGTCCTCGTCCTCCACGAGGTCGCCTCCGAAGAACTCGTCCTTGATGGTGACACAGTAGGGTTCCTCCTCGAGCGTCTCTCCCAAAAGCTCCTCGTCGCAGGCGGCGGCACAGATGTGCCCTTGACGCTTGTGTACCTTGACGTAGATCAATGCATCACCACGGGGGTACCCAGTTAGCTGTTGCCAGCGTACAAATACTTTCCCCATTGTACGGCACGTGGGTAAACCTCATATCACTCGGTACCGGCCAGCCGAGGGGGTGTAGATCCGGCCATCGGAGACCAGACGCACCAGCACTTCCTTGGCCTGGGACTTTTCGATGTTGAAGCCCTCCGCCTCGACGAGGATGTCGTCCTCCGTGGGCGCCTGGCCGCCCCGGGTGAGCTGGTCGATGATGTCCAGCAGGATACGCATCCGCTCCCTCTGGGAGTGGCTGATGCCCGTGGCTATGATATCGATGTCGAAGCGGTCTCCGCCCATGATCTTCTTGAGGAAGTAGTCCACGATGCGGATGGCGCGGTCGGCGTCCTCCTGCTCCACCAATTCCGAGAGACGGACCCGCGCCGAGGCCTCTGCGAGCCTGATGAAGGCCTCCAGTTGCCGGGCGGTGAGGGGCACGGAGGCCTCCTCCCCCTCCCCCATCTTGCGGATGGTGATGTAGTAGTCCTTGATGGAGGCGAAGGCCTCGTCGGTGAGCACGGGGAACACACGGCTCTTGGCGTAGGCCACGTACTTCCGGACGAGATCGGGCTCGTAGAAGGTGTTCACCTCCTCGAAATCGTCCTCTATGATGCTCGCTGGCAGGTGTAACCCGTCCAGATGCTCCTTGAGGCGGTCCACCTCCCCGTGGCGGTGGACCTTGAGGATGTGCTCGGCCAGCTTGGCGTCCCAGACGCTGTCGGGCTTGTCGATGATGGAGAAGATGATGTCGAAGCGGGAGCAGAGGGCGGGGGGAAGGTCGATCTGCTCCACCATCGGGGCGTGCTCGTGGAAGCGGCCCAGCTTTGGGTTGGCGGCGCCCAGGATGGCGCATCGGGCCTGCAGGGTGGCGGTGATCCCCGCCTTGGCGATGGAAATGCTCTGCTGCTCCATGACCTCGTGCATCGCGCTCCGGTCCTGCTCGGACATCTTGTCCAGCTCGTCGATGGCTGCCAGACCCATGTCGGCAAGGACGAGGGCGCCCGCCTCCAGCGTCCACCTCCCCTCCCCGAACTCGTCACGCACCGCCGCGGCGGTGAGGCCGGCCGCGGTGGTCGCCTTGCCCGAGGTGTATATGGCGCGGGGTGCCAGGTTGCGCATGTAGCGCAGCAGCTGGGACTTGGCGGTGCCGGGGTCGCCCACCAGCATGATGTGGATGTCGCCACGTATCCGGGTCTGGTCGGGCAGCACCTTGGTCACGCCGCCGAAGAGCTGCAGGCACAGCGCCTCCTTCTCTTCCTCCATGCCGAATATGGTGGGAGCGATGGAGGCGATGAAGTTCCGGAAGAGGGCCGGGTCCCTGGAGATGGCCAGGATGCGCTCCTCGTCCTCCTCCTCGATGATTATATCCTCGTACTCCTCCTTGCTGCGCTCGAAGGAGACGGCCGACAGGAATATCTCGAACAGGGTGGACTTCTGGGACCCCTGGGTACGGAGGTTCTCCCGGAGGATGCCGTTGAGGATGACCCGGTCGCCGGGGGACAGCTTGCCCGTGAGGTCGTCCTCCAGGTACGCCGTCAACCGCTGGGGCTGGTCGCCGCCCCTGAGGCCCTCGGGGCTCTCCTGGATCTCGATCTTCTGCGTGTCCACGAACTCGGAGAAGTCCAGTTCCCGGTCGCCGAAGGAGGAGGCGAAGGGGTCGGGCAGCGACGCATAGTTGGTGATCAGGCGGAACTTGGTGGAGCCCGCCGCCCGCTGGCAGCCCCCGTTCTCCTTGTAGCACTCCAGTGGGTCCTTGAGATGGAGGGTGTCCTGCTCGACCCGGTGGATGGCGCCGCAACGCATGCACTGGAACACCGCGACCTTGAGCCGCGGCCGCACCTCGGTGGACTTGCGGACCAGCCCCTCCACCGCGACGATGCGGCCCAGGTGCTTGCTCCGCAGGTCCCTGATGGGGACACGGCCGAACTCCGGGTCCACGGGCAGCTCCTTGACGCGGATGTGCAACGGGACCCGCTGCCCGGGGGGTATCAGCTGCTGGGATGCCTTCTCGGCTGCCATGAGGGACGCGGTGGGCTGCTCCAGCAGGTGCTCTGCCAGGGAGATGTTGAAAAGGGCCACGTCGGTGTAGGGGATGAAGAGGGAGCGGACCTCGGGGTACTGGGCGGCCACATCCAGCAGCTGCGGGACGTAGCCGTGCTCCTTGAAGAAGGAGGTCCACATCTCTGTCAGGCGGTCTAGGGAGTATTCCTCCGTCATTGCCCTCCCCACGGTAAGCGACCCTTATGGAATGTGCCGTTGATATGGGTTGCGATGGGATGGCCGGAAGTGGCTCGCAAGGGCTACCCGAAGAGCTCGGCACCCCACACCCGTTTGAACACGCCAGGCGCTACCTCCACCACCTCGCCCTCGGACATCACCAGTCCGAAGCGCTTCCGCAGCCCCGCCCTGCCCAGGGACACGCGGTTGAGGACCAGCCGCTCGAGCTCGGGGTAGGGCCAACCGTCGGGGAACGTGGCATCCAGTTCGAGGAAGGCGGACTCCAGGGCGTCGGCAACGTCCGATTCCATCCGGTCGCGCAGCTCCCTCTCCCTCTTCTCGAGCACCGCCACGTAGTGTCGGAGCTGAGGTTCGAGGGCATCGTAGAATCGGGCGAACAGGCTGACGAACATGCCCTGCACCTCCAGGGCGGCGTCATCCGGGGTGAGGGAGTATGCCCGCACGAGGGCCCCCGAGGCCCGGGTGGCATGCTCGATCAGTCCGCCCTGGGACGAGAGGTTGAACACCACCTCACGTTTCATGCAGGTCTCCAGTTCCGGCCATTCCCGATGGATCTCCCGCAGTATCCGCTCCACCAGATGCGACCTGTCCCGGGGCTCGAGGACCGTGGTCGGGTTGACCATCGCGGCGTGGACCACGGTGTGGGCCACATCCTCCGAGGACCGGTGAAGCTCCTTCGCGGCCTCGTCCCTGGCAAGGTCATCCGGGCTCAGCAGGACCGGAAGGTCGCACACGGACATCACCACCTGTCGCTCCGAGGGCTTTCTCAGCATATCCTTGAGGTCCCGCTCGAAATCGTGGATCTCCAGCACGGACCGGGTCGAGAGGGAGAGCTCCTCCGTCTCCACCCCGGTGGCCCTCTGGGTCAGGAAGGCGGCGGCCTGGGTCTCTCCCTGGTTGAAGCGCCAGTGCATCCGCTGGGAGGCGTATCGTATGGGGACCGGTCGGATGCCCATGTAGTCCATGTGGGAGGACCATCTCTGGCCCGTGAGGTAGGGCGGCAATGCGTGGCGCAGGTCGCGCAGGACGTCGTAAAGGGCCCGCTTGCTCAGGCAACGGTTCCTGTCCTCGCAGGCCATCAGGGAGAGGCCCGTCCCTCCCGCCCTGTCACGGTAGGGTGGTGCTGAGAACATGTGGGCGAGGAGCGCCATGCGGACCTCGGGGAAGTCCAGGTTCAACCGGTCCTGCACAAGATCCAGGACCTCGCGCCCCGTCATCGCAGGCGCCCGGGCGGCGAAGAATTCCTCGAAGGGTAGGTGATGGAACTGGTTGACCAGCAGGAACCTGCCAGGTGCGCCGCCCATCATCTGCAGGTTGAGCACGGTCGCATCCACCCGGGCGAAGCGGGCCTTCCTGAGGTCCTTGGCGGTGACGACCGACCTGGGCACCACGGCGGGCAGGGCGAAGGTCACGTCCGAGGGGCTGGGACTGAGCACCGCGAGGGACACGGGCCCCACCAACCTCTCCAATCTAGGCCGGGCTATCAAGAAGATCGACTCGAAGTGGGAGGGTGCCGATATGAGGAATCCACGGGTCTCAACGTCATGGAAGTCACCCGTTCGAAGGGCACCCACGGTGTCGATGAACTCCGCGGTGAGCATCCGGGAGAGGGCTCCCGGTCGCTCACCAAGGAGACGGTTGAGCTCCGTTCTGCTCAGGCCGCCCCCCGCATAGAGCTCTTCGAGGGCATCCCGCTCCACGGGTCGGTCCATCATCACATCTGGATATGCTAGCCAGTGTAATGAACCATTCGCCCCGGGATGGGGTCTTACAGATCACGTATTTGTTTAGCATGTGAATTCGTGTCATGGATGTTCCACGGGGCCACCTTCACCGACCCCCCCGGTCTGGGTATTTAAAGGATAATGCCCTATATTAACAAGATGCTACTGGTAAAAACCATAACGGCTAAGGTATTCCAACCTACCGCGAGGAAACGTAGGGCCCTCGACGCACTCTGGAGGTCCTGGAAGGATGCCCTCGGGTTGAAACATGATTATGCATTCCTCCGCGAGCACACGGACCTCCCCTCATATTACTGCCGTGAGATCGGCTGGAAGATCAAGAAGGGCTCCGACGCACCCGTCGGGGTTCCGAAGGACGCCCTCAAGCTCCTGCCAGGAGGCGCCTTCGCACCCTGGTTCGCATCCATCCCCACCCCGGATGGCAGGATCTGCCTTCCGCTACGCATGTCCAGGGGCCACAGCAAGCTCCTCGCTGAATGCGAGATATGTGACAGCCAGCTCATCAAGCGCGGGAAGGAGTACCATCTCCACATCGTCGTGGCGAAGGATGCTCCCATCCCCACAATTCCCTCTCACGCACCAGTCCTTGCCGTGGACCTCGGGGAGCGTGTCATCGCGACGTCAGTGACGCTCGTCGAAGGCACCATCACCTCCCCGGGATTCCACGGCAGGGAGGTCCGCAGCATTCGCAGGCATTATGCCTGGCTACGCAAACGGCTCGGGAGGCGCAAGCTGCCCCGGGTCACAAACCGTGTCGGCCACACCGAACACCGGAAGGCCGATGCCAGGCTCCATGTCATCGCGGCCACCCTCGTCGAA
>JAUVRF010000519.1 GCA_030597775.1 Methanobacteriota archaeon
GACCCGCCACTGGTATGGGTCCGAGCAGTACAGGATCACAGCATCCGACGGTGTGTTGTCGGTGGAGAGCTTGCTGGCGAAGGCCGTCGTGACCCCCGTGGACGATCCTCCCATCGTGTCCCCCCTCGGCGAGCGTAACATAAAGGAGGACGAGGTCACCAAGGTCAACCTCACACCTTACCTGGCGGACGTTGACACTCCCGTCGAGTTCCTCCGCGTCAGGGCCCTATCGAGCCACGTGACGGTTGACGGTCAGGTCGTTAGCATCCTCTACGAAGAGGGTGGCATATCGGACAGCATCGAGCTGGAGGTGTCCGACTTCAACACTGCCGTCCAGGTGTTCCTGGACGTCGTAGTGGCCGAGGTGGACGATCCGCCGGTCTTCAAACCCATCGATGCGGTGTCCATGAACGAGGACCAGGAACGCACGGTGAACATAGCGAGCCTGATCACCGACGAGGACACGGACCTGGAGGACATGGTGATCACGATGCCCGACAAGGACCATCACGTCACCCTCGACGGGACCTTCATAACCCTTCTGTACACCACCGAGGGCGGTGAGTACCACTACGAGGTGGTCGTCAGTGACGGCAACAGTAAGGTCAACCAGACCCTGCAGGTGAACGTGATGGAGATCAACGATCCTCCCGTGATCACCGCCGTTGGCGATCTCGAGATCGTCGATGGCAAGGCCGCCCTCTCGTTGATCGAGGGCGATTCCGAGGACCTGCTGTTCGTGGTGGAGGACGAGGAGTCGACCTCGTTCCAGTTCACCCTGGTCACGGACCACGACGGCACCACCATGTCCGGAGGCATCCTCTCGATCATCACCGAGGTGGGCGAGCTGGGCGATCACCTGATACAGGTGTCCGTCTCCGACGGTGGTGCGGCCACCATGGTCACCATCGAACTGGAGGTCAGCAACCGGAACGACCCGCCCCGGGACGTGGCTGTCAGGACCCCCGAGGACGGCTCCACGGTCATAGAGGGCGATGAGGTGAGCTTCTCCGCCTACGCCATCGATCCCGACGTCACCTACGGGGACGTCCTCTCGTTCCAGTGGATATCGAGCCTGGATGGCGTGCTGTCCAGCGAGAAGTCCTTCACCACCAGCACCCTCTCGCTGGGCACCCACAATATAACCGTTGAGGCCACCGACGGCGAGTTCACCGTTCCCACGTCCATCACCCTCGTGGTGACCAAGGAGGGTGGAGGCGGCGGCGGTGGCGGCAACGGTGGCGGCGTCGACGGCGAGGGCGATGGGATCTCCACCTTCCTGATCGTAGGCATCGTGGCGGCCCTGGTCATCATCGGCGTTGCGTTCGTCGTTGTCAAGAACCGGAGCATCCCCATCGCAGAGGCCCCGCCACCACCGATGGATCTTCCTGACAGGAAGGCGGAGGAGGAGGAGCTGAGGAAGCCCGTGGCCAAGGCGGCCCCCAAGGCCGAGCCCGCTCCCGAACCAGAGGCGGCGCCGGAGGCGGGTCCGCTTACGGACCAGGCACCCTCGCCGGAATACTCCCTGGACTACGCGGTGGCCGAGGCGCCAGTCCAGCAGAAGGTTTCGATGGCGTACGAGGCCGTTGCCATAGACACGACCCTCCTCGCCGAGTCCGATCCCGAGAAGATACGTCTTGACAATCGCAAGCGGGAATACCAGGCCGCCATCAGCCAACTCGACTTCGGGGTGCCCGCCAAGGAGCTGGCGGGAATGGACTGGTACGAGGTCGCGGCCGCACTGGCGACGGGAGAGCAGAAGGAGCTGGACGACGGTCGTAAGGTTACCAAGATAGACGACAACTGGTTCTACTCCGACACCGAGGACCTGAAGACCTACCTCAAGCGCCATGACGAGTGAGCCTGTGGTCTATTCCTCGCGGAGCCCGTGGCTGGCCACGATCCGGCATCCACCAGGGGGCATCACAGGCATGATGTCATCCAGTACGGCACCGAGCCTGCGGGCCACCTCCTTGGCGATGGTCTCCTTCTTGTCCTTGGACGGAACCAGCTCCAACCAGGCATCGGTTCGGGCGCTGGCCGGGGCCAGGGGGCCGCC
>JAUVRF010000131.1 GCA_030597775.1 Methanobacteriota archaeon
GCCTCGCACTCCGAACACCTGGCCAGGTCCGTCTCGAACTCGATGCCACACTTGGGGCACGCGGTGGAACTTGCGGCAATGAAGGCACCGCACTCGCCACACTCGACGACCTCGCCGTAGTGCGTGCGGTACATCATCACCGCTCCCAGCGCGATGGCGAAGGCGATGACCGCGGCAATGATACCGACCATCACCCATCCCCACGGGAACTCATCCACGACTATCACGTCCTCGGGGGGTTCGACGGCGTAGTCTATGATGATGGCGGACTCCTCCTCGGAGGATGAGTCCGTCGCGATGATCTCTATGGATATATTGTCCTGGGGCATCAGAGGTGCCTGCATGTTGATGGTGAACCTACCCTCCGAGTCGGTATGACCGCGACCGGGGGAAACGTGGCTTCCCTCCACTGAGATCTCCGCCAGAGCGACGGGTTCATCGGTGTATATGTATCTCACGGAGCCCTGCACGGTGATCGCGTCGCCGACCCTGATGGGGTACTCCTGGATCCTCGCGCTGGTTATCTGGATCGTCTGGGGGGGCTTCACGACGATGTCCAAGAACCTGAAGGTGATGGGCTCGAAGGTGGGGTCGAAGGGCCCGCCCGATATGGCGATGTACAGCTGGAAGGTCCCCAGCGCATCGGGCACGCGGATAGTGAGATTGGCCACGCCATCACTGTCCGGGATCACCGTCCAGTTGAGGTCGTACCCCTCCCAGTCCTTTGCGGGCCGGTTCGGCGTGGGGTCGGGGGTCTCGAGCAGGTAGATCTTCACGACCCCTTCCTTCAGGGGCTCCCAGATGTTGTTTATCCGGGCCGAGGTGTAGAAGGTCATCGTCATGGTGGTGTTCCTGATGACCGTCCAGTTGAACCGGGTCTTCACGGGGTCGAGCCCAGCGGTCTGGTTGAGGAAGAGCAACACATCGTCCTCGTTGTAACCGCCGAACGTGTGGTTGTACACCTTGATCTCCAGGTCCTGGGACTCTCCCCGGTAATCGGTGTTGTAAAGGGTGTAGATGATGTCCTTCTCCAGGGGTGCGATGACCTCTTCGAATTCGGGATAGAAGACCCTGTCGCTCTTGAGGTTGACCTGGTAGGTCGGGGTGTACACGGGGTTCTCGCTGAACTGCGGCCCGTCGTACTTCAGCCAGAAGTACACCGAGCCCACGAAGTAGTCGCCAGTGCTGTCGGTCAGATTGGCCAGTATCTGGACGGTGAGGATCCCATCCGGTCCGGTGCGGCTCGAGTCCAGGTCCTCCTCGCCGATGGCAGGGAGGAGCCGCTCGTTGGTCTCCGTGGAGAACACCTCGAGCAGGGCCTTGGACCTTATCGACCCGGCACCATCAGTGACTATCACTGTGAGGGACCAGTACCTCTCGACCGTAGCTCCGTCGGAGCAGACGATGCCGGGCACGTCGACGCTGATGAGCGTGATGATGTCATCGTTGCCATTCTCGCTCCCGAAGTCATCCAGAGCCCGGTTGAAGGAGCAGTCCTTGGCCATCATGTCGTCGGATATCAGAGTGAGGTTGATCCCGCCGATCCACGTGCCCTCCAGTTTGGTCTGGGACGGCAAGGGTGAGCGACGCACCAGTATGTTCGTCTCCACCGCGTAGATGAATGCACCGCTGGTGGTCAACCGTTGGGTCTCTATGGTGATGTTGGACCCGGTCGCGAAGGAAGAGAAGAAGCTCAGGTTGGTGAGGAGGTCCAGGTCGTTGAGGAGGCCCCAACCGAAGTACTTGACCAGATCGCGAAGGGTTGCGACCCCCACGTTCTCGCCGATCTCGTAGTCCGCCGTCAGCTCGACGTTCACCAGCAAGACGTCGTTGGCCTTGATCAGCAGGTCCGCCGACTCGTGGACGTAGCCACCAGTGATGCTGACGGTGGAGGCTCCAAGGCGGGTATGGGACAAACGGAGGTTGGACCCGACGAACTCGATGGTGTTGCAGTCGGTGAATATGCCGCCCCACACGATGCTGTCTATCACCTGCAGCGTCGAGGCGCCCTCGGCGATGATGCGCACGTCGTACAAGGCCGAAGCAGCGGTCATATTGAGGGTACCGCCCTCCTCGAGGAATATCTTGAAGGGGTAATCGCTCCACATGGTGGCGTTTATGAGCTTGAGGGTGCCGTGGTCGCCCTTGATGAGCACGAACCACTGGTAGGGGTACTCCTGTTCCAGGCTGAAGGTGGTGTCCCTGAGGGTCAGGGCACCATTGTCGATGATTATGTTCTTGTCCATGGCCGACTCGAGGCCTCTGATCTCGCGGTCATCTTCGATCAGGAGGTGCCTGCCGTAACCGGAGTAGGGGTTCGGTGGCATCTCGATGGTGACGTTCATCGTGTTGCTGTCGAAGTCCATCTGGGGGTACTTGTTGTGGGCGACCCTGACATCCTCGGAGGTCCTCCCGTGGGCGGAGGCCCTGATGCGGAGGTTGCCAACGTAGGGCTTCAGGGCGGACGTGATGTAGTCGGTCTTGACAGCCAGCTTGACATTCCCCATCTCGTCGGTGATGCCGCTGGTGATGATCAGATCGTCGAAGTAGTCCAGGACGGTCACCTGGGCATCGGGGACGACCTCGCCGAACCAGTCCCTGACCTCGATGGCCAGGTATCGGTTGACGTTGATCAAGGAGGTCCGGTCCTCTGCGGCGAGGATCTGGCCGGTCCAGAAGTGGTTGTCCTCGTCTATGACATAGACGGTCGACCCGGCCGAGACGTTGAGCAGGTCGACGACGGCGCCGTTCGCGGCGACGAGTGCCGCGGGCAGACCCTCGGTCTCCCGGGTCTCGGGGTTGTGGAACTCCAGTTGTGGATAGGCGTCCTGTGCCTTCTCGTAGGTCTCGTAATCACGGGTGACGGTAATCTCGGTGTCGGTGAACGAAGCGGTCCTGCCATCGACCCTGATGGTCTCGCCCACGTCGATGTAGGAGGTTGCCACGTTCACGATCGTGGAGGACAGGACCAGCCTGTCTGCGGTGATCCTCGAGCCATTGGTGATGGTGAGGAAGCCGCCGTTCATCTCGATGGATGGCGCGTCTATCACGCTGCCATCGATGGTGACGTGGCAATCGCCCGTGGCGATTATCCTGACGTTGGACACTGCGCCGACGAGTTCAAGCTCGGCATGGTCCATCATCCGGATGGTGTAGTTGAGCGCGGAGTTGAGGATCCCGCCCCTGATGACCAGCCTGCCACTATCCATCAGCTCGATGTCGTACTGCTCGTCGAAGTCCTGAAAGACGGTGGCATTCCCGGTCTCGGTGATGGTGAGCGTGGTGGAGCTCTTCACGGTGATGAAGAACTGTATCTTGTAAGGGGAGGTTATGGTCTCGTCCTTACCATCGAACACACGGTCCTCGAGGGTGTGGACCTTGATGGTGATGGATGCCATGTTGTTGTAGAGCTCGGTCTCAGTTGGCTCGACGCCCCAAACGTAGACGAACATGGTCCTCCTGCCGGAGAAACCCGTGGTGTTCCAGACGATGGGGACGGTGGTCTGGCCCTGGCCGGGGATGGTGATGTCCGTCAAGGTGGCGATCAACTCGCCGCCGCCACCCACGCGGCCCTCCCAGAGGGATACGTTGCATGCAGAGACATCGGCGGTGCCGGAGTTGTGGACGACCGCCCTGATGGTCACGTCGTCGCCGTCGATAACGTAGCCCGGGTCGGGGGCGGTGAAGGTGATGTCGCCGGAATAGATGTACACGTCGGGTCGGGAATCCACGACGACCGGGATGGAGACGTTGTTGTTGCTCCAGTCCATGTCCTGCTTGGCCGAACTCGGTCCGTACCAGGCGCGGAGGGTGAGGTTGTAGGAGCCAGGCACCTGGGGTGTCCAGTCGAGGGTCACATTTTCGAAATCGCCGATATCCATCGTCACGAGGTACTTGTCCGCCACGATCGCACCGTGGTCGTAGAGGGACAGGTTGAACCCGAAGGCGTTCTGCTCTCCTATGTTCCAGACCACGAAGTTCACGGAGGCGGGCACGCCCTCCACCAGGGGTTCGGGTCCGACGGGCACGTCCATCGGATCGATGGACAGGTCGGGGGCAGGAGCGGCCCCCACGATGGGCATGAGCACTGACAGGACCATTATAAGGGCCACAGATACGGTGAGACCACCGATACTGATAGACCTGAAGATGCCCGTCGATGTCTGACCAACGAAGTTACCGGTGTGCATGACCTCACACCCAAGAGTGCTCCCGGAACTCTTACAGAGGACCCCCTGACGGGAGCCCCCAGACTTCTTTTCATAGCATTAGCCAAGCTCTATAAATAGGTGACTTTTGGTTTCTCAGCAGAGATAATCTCTACTGGCTACCCTGATTTTGCGCCTATTTCGACCCCTCCCTTCGACCTTTGCCCACGTGACCACGGCCCCTAGGGCCGTGTCGAGGAAACGACCTACGGAACATACCATACTTCGTACTAGCCAGGAGGTCCAGCTTCTCCGTATCGTCACCGAAGGGTTAATATTCGCGTACGGCCTTGCCAAAATCAGTCGATGGGCGCGGATGCGCGGTGGTGATGCACTTGAAATCGATTATAAGCGATGCTTTAGACAGAGCGCAGGAGGAAGAGCGGCTCAAGAACTCCGTGGAGTATCCCACGGACCCCTCCATTTCCCAAGATGACGCGGAACTGGAGAAGATACTGGAGTCGCTGCGGGTCAACATCAAGATCTTCGGATGTGGCGGCGGTGGGTCCAACACCGTCAACCGGTTGGTCGAGGGCGGCATCTCGGGTGCCGAGCTGTTCGCCCTGAACACCGCTGCCGCCCATCTGCTCAACGTTCACGCCCCCCACAAGCTCCTCATCGGGCGCCGATGCACCAGAGGCCTTGGGGCGGGTGCCGAACCCCACATCGGGGAGGAAGCCGCCAAGGAGGCCGAGGACGAGCTACGAAAGCACATCTCCGGGGCAGACATCGTCTTCGTCACCTGCGGTCTTGGCGGCGGCACCGGCACCGGTGCCGCACCCTTCGTAGCAAAGCTGGCACGGGACGCGGGCGCCCTGGTGCTGGCCGTGGTCACCATGCCGTTCTCGGTGGAGGGCCGCAACCGCACCGACAACGCCGAGTGGGGCCTCAATCTGCTCACCAAGTTCGCCGACACCGTCCTACTTGTGCCCAACGACAAGCTGCTGGAGATAGCTCCCAAGCTGCCCCTTGACAAGGCATTCAAGGTGGCCGACGAGGTGTTGATGCGTTCCATCAAGGGCATCACCGAGATCATCACCAAACCCGGCCTGGTCAACCTTGACTTCAACGACCTCAAGACCATCATGGGCTCCGGCGGCCTGGCGATGGTCGGCATCGGAGTGTCCGACGATCCCGAGGACAAGGCCAAGACTGCCGTGGAGGCCGCCTTGAACTCCCCGTTGCTGGACGTGGACACCTCGGGCGCCACCGGCGCGCTGATCAGCGTGGTGGGTGGCTCCGACATGTCCGTCTCCGACGCGGAGAAGGTTGTGCAGATCACCTCCGAGCACATCAATCCCGGCGCCCGTATCATATGGGGCGCCTCGGTGGACCCGACCCTCGAGCGGGAACTTCGGGTGATGCTCGTCATCACCGGCGTCAAGTCCCGGCTCCTCGAGGAGCACCTGGAGCACGGCACCCCAGCGGGGGGTGCGACGGTGCCAAGGTACAAGCAGGTGCAGCGGCGGGCGGACAGCGGTTACGGCGCCTCCGACAGCGATATCGGACTGGACTTCATCCGTTAGAGGAACGCCCATCCACCGCCCCCTTCAAGACTCGCCTAGCAGGGCGAGGCCAGAGCGAGCTAGCCGCATGGGTTTGACACCCAAATCTATAAATTCGCCGAAGCGATATAGTGGCTTGTTCCTATTAAATAGAATGCCATCTATGAGGAGGGAGCCACATCAAGACCATCGTTAGGGAGGTTTTATCGCGCAGTCC
>JAUVRF010000175.1 GCA_030597775.1 Methanobacteriota archaeon
GATCAATCTATCGGTCATGCTCGACAAGGCTGGCCTGTCGCTCCTGCCTGTTCTGGTCGAGCCGGGGATCACTGCGAAGGAGATGGCCCTGCGCACTGGTCTGTCGTTGCCCACCATCAGGAACAAGATCAGGATCTGGAGAGGTATGGGGGTCGTCATCCGGGAGGGCGTATCGAAGGCATACAGGATCCAGGACAACCATAGGGAATTGAAGTCGTTCGTGGTGCAGTACACCCGATGGTCCAACAGGCGAACGTTGGACAACGTCCTACCCGGAGCCCTCATCGTATGGCAGTGGAGGGACGAGTACCTGTTCTCCATCGACCATCGCGTGGACCATCCGGATTTCTCGAGCGCCGGACCGACTCGCCTCGAGGAGCTGGGGTACGATATCCTACACCTCCGCGAGTACTACCACCGCCATCCGTTCATCGATGTTATCAGTGAGGCGGAGGCTCTCGTCCAGTCACTGAAGATAGATCCGAACAATCCTCGCTTGAAGAGGTTCATCATCGAGGGGATCGAGGGCAGGGGGATCGCTCCCGAGGCCATCATGGAATCCGGAGGGAAGTACGGCCTCAAGGGTTCGTTGTTGAAGGTGGTGAGCGGACATGGTTGAACGGAACAGATTCGGAAGGGAAGCCCTGCTCGATGTCCTACGGGACGCCAGTGTGAACCTCGACAGACCGGTCGAGGCCTACCTCATCGGCGGACTTGCGATGATGCAACGAGGCCTGAAGGTGACCACGAAGGATGTGGATGTGGTCTTCCGGGACGATGCGGACGAGCAGGCGTTCGAGGTTGCCCTGGGATCGATCGGGTTCTACAGGGCACCCGATCTGTCCGGAGAGTACGTGGCCCTGGGCGCCACGATAATCATGGAGAGGTCCGATGGGATGCGTTTCGACATCTTCATCGAGAAGGTATGCAGGAAGCTTAGGCTGACCGATGGCATGAGGAGTCGTGGGGACCAACTACCCCTCGATGGCGATCTCCGACTCATGGCCGCGGCCCCGGAGGACCTGTTCCTTTTCAAGAGCGTGACAGATCGGGCCGATGACCTTGGGGACATGGCCCTCCTGGCAACTGTGGCCCTGGATTGGCAAGCGATGGCGGATGAACTGAGAACTGACGATCTCAATCGAAGATACCTGCCTCTATATGTGGAGAAGCTGGATGCTTTGGAGAGCGTCCATGGAGTGGCTGCACCAGGGCGTCGGGAGCTCCGGGAGGAGGCCGAGGTCCTGATGGCCATCAACATCTTGGAGGGACATATCCATGGGACGCCACTCACAGTTTCGGATGCCAGTCGATACCTTGATGAGGGGGGGGGTTTCACCAAGAAGGTGCTGGATCGGATGGTGGAGATCGGTATTGTCCGAGAAGAGGATGGCATGTACCACGGTTCTTGAGGATGGTCCTTCCATCTCACTTCCTTCTGACATCGCGATCCGACCATTCATGACGGAACCCTTGGTCCTTCACTCGACAATGTGCGTTGCCGCGCACGCCATGGTCGATCCACGGCCCCCTTCCCCTGTCCTGGCAACGAGGCCGCGCGAGTGCGAACGAGAGGACGCACTTTTGTGCGGCCGAGAGGCCGCCCTTGTGGGCGGCTGAAGCGCAGCAATTCATGCCCCTGCGGCAGCGGGGATGACCTCCGGCCTCCCCGGGAACCACCTGCGCCTTCTAGCCGGACCACCACCTCCCTGTCCGGGGGCGGGGGGGGCATGCTTCTTGACCGGGGAGGCACGGGGGGCGACATGGTAATACTTATCCAGTACGCCACAATCGTTTTTGAAGCGTACTCCGCACACGACTATGACTAGCTGGAAGGGGCTTCTGGATGGACTCGAGGTTCTCTACAATCGGTCCCTTCTCCACATTATACCTACGATGATCCCAATAGCAACAATCACTCCCACGATACCAATAGAGGGTGAGCTGTCCTCCTTCTTCCACTTCTCCGCGTCCTCGGGGTAGTGGTCGAGCTTTAGATCCGTCGTGGAGTCATCCTTCGTCTTCCCAGAGTTCCACTCGTCTGGGTATCCGTCCTTGTCGCCGTCGCCGCTGGCTGCAACATCGTCGGGGAACGCATCGCCATTGTCGCCCACGCCGTCAGTGTCGGTGTCCATCCACTCATCGGGGTCGTTTGGGAACTCGTCGCCGTTGTCACCATGGGCGTCGTTATCGGTGTCTAGCCACTCGGCGGGGTCGGTGGGGAAGGCGTCGCCGTTGTCACCGTAGCCGTCACCGTCCGCATCGGCCCATTCCAACGGGTCACTGAAGAACACGTCGCTGTTGTCGCCGGCCCCGTCCCCATCGTAGTCTGTCCATTCCAGGGGGTCGTCGGGGAGGGCGTCTATGTTGTCACCGTAGCCGTCACCATCCGTGTCGAGCCACTCGGTCGCGTCGTCGGGGAAGGCGTCGCCGTTGTCACCGTAGCCGTCACCGTCCGTGTCGACCCACTCCTCGGGGTCCTCGGGGAATGCGTCCAGATGCAGGTCCGGGTCCAGGAAGCTCTCTTCGTAGCCAGTGTTCCATTCGTCGGGGTACCGGTCCCCGTCCGAATCCAGGCCAACGGACGGGTCACTCGGGAACCCGTCCAGTGCCAACGGTGGGTCCGAGGTGGAATCCTCCGCGGACTTGCCCTCGTTCCATCCATCGGGATAGCCATCGTGGTCATTGTCCAGGAATGCCGCGGGGTCCAGCGGGAAGTCATCCAGCCTCAACCTTGGTTCGGAGATGGAGTTCTCCTCGGTCATCCCCGGGTTCCAGTCATCCGGGTACCCGTCGCCATCGGTGTCCATGGACGCGGCCGGGTCCATGGGGAAGGCGTCCAGCCTGAGATTGGGGTCGGACGTGGAATCGTCGGCGCTCATACCGGGGTTCCACTCGTCGGGGAAGCCGTCGCCATCGATGTCCATGGCCGCTGCCGGGTCCAGGGGGAAGGCGTCCAGCACCAGCTTGGGGTCGGAGGTGGAGTCCTCCTGGGACATGCCCACGTTCCATCCGTCCGTGAACCCGGCACCATCGGTGTCCAGGGAGGCCGCGGGATCGAGGGGGAAGGCATCGAGGATCAGCTTCGGGTCGGACGTGGAATCCTCCGCCGACATCCCCGGGTTCCACTCGTCGGGGTAACCGTCGCCATCGGTGTCCATCGAGGCCGCCGGGTCGAGGGGGATCGCATCCAGCACCAGCTTGGGCACGGTCGTCGAGTCCTCTGCCGATTTGCCCGGGTTCCACCTGTCGGGGAAGCCGTCCCCGTCGGTGTCGAGGGACGCGGCAACGTCGTCCGGCCAGATGTCCAGACGTAGTCCTGTCGTGGAATTAGCCTTCGACATGCCCTCGTTCCACTCGTCGGGGTGACCATCCCCGTCCGTGTCCGTTGAGGCTGCGGGGTCCAGGGGAAGGTCGTCCGTCCGCAACGGGGGGACCGATGTCGAATCCTCCTCGGACATGCCCGGGTTCCATCTGTCAGGGAAGCCGTCCCCGTCGCTGTCCAGGCACGCTGCGGGGTCCAACGGGAACGCGTCGAGGATCAGCCCTGTTGTGGAGTTCACCTCGGACATGTTCGGGTTCCACTCGTCGGGTATGGTGTCCCCGTCTGAATCCAGCGATGCCGCGGGATCGTCGGGGAAGTCGTCCACCCCGAGCTTGGGGTCCGAGGTGGAGTCGTTCTGGGTCATGCCTCCGTTCCACTCATCCGGATAACCGTCCCCGTCGCTGTCGAGGGAGGCTGCGGGATCGGTGGGGAACCCGTCCAGCCATAGTCGGGTTATAGAGGTGGAGTCCGCCGCGGACATTCCGGGGTTCCACTCGTCCGGAGAGTTATCTCCGTCCGTGTCGTTGGCGGCGGCGGGGTCGTCCGGGAACTTGTCCATAGCATCCTCGAATCCATCCTCGTCCCGGTCGGGCCGGAGCACGCCCATGTAGATATCACTTTTAGCGGCAGTGTTCCTTGCGTCCTGCCATACGAACCTTTCACCATCCACCGCCGGTCGTTCCTGATAATGTCGAGATGTGGTGACCCTCGTCATATTACCGGTGCTCAGGTCGTAACAATAGATATCCCGGCTGCCGTGCCTCTCGTCCTCCCAGACGATCGTGTCCTCGTGAATATCTGGATTCCTTTGAGCGTACGTGTTTGTAGTGATCTGTGTTATCGTGTCTGTTGAGATCGTATACATGTAGATGTCCGAGTTGCCATTCCTCGTGTCCTGCCATACGATCCTGTCCTTGTAGATGGCTGGGTTTTCCTGATCAGAGGAATTCGTCGTGATCTGCGTCTCGTTGCCCGTGTTCAGGTCGTACATGTAGATGTCCTTGTTATCATTCCTCTCGTCCGTCCAGACGATTATATTACCATATATCACAGGATACCTTTGATGATCTCCGTCCGTTGTGATCCTCGTCTCTTTGCTTGTCCTCAAGTCGTACATGTAGATATCAGTATTCTGATAACCATTCCTGTAGTCATACCATACGATTATATCGCCCTGGATGTCTGGTCTTAACTGCCAACTTGAGTCCGTGGTTATTCGTGTCGCCATGCTCGTGCTCAGGTTGTACATGTAGATGTCAGAGTTGCCATGCCTGCTGTCTTGAAAAACGATCCTATCCCTCTCGATGGCTGGATATCTCTGATCGGATGCGTTCGTGGTGATTCTCCTCGCCTTTTGGTTATTGATATTGTAGATGTAGATGTCCCAGTTGCCGTTCTTATCATCTTCCCATACAATCCTGAATCCGTAGATGGCTGGCTGCTCCTGGTTCTCCTTATTGCTGGTGACCCGGGTCTCGTTCGTGACATAACCTGCATCGACGGTCGTTCCTAGTAGACCACATATGGCCCCACCCAAGAACAAGCCTACCACGAGTACTACGTATATCCTCACCCTCATAGAATCCCACTTCATCTTGGGCCAC
>JAUVRF010000484.1 GCA_030597775.1 Methanobacteriota archaeon
CTTGGTGGCCTTCTCGTGGTTCTTGTTCTTGAGCTCCTGGAAGGCGGACTCCAGGTGCTCGCCCACCTCGGCCACGTTGAGGCCCAGGGACTCTGCGAGGGTGTACGTGTACTTCGACCTCATCAGTTCCTGGAGGGTGGTCAGGTACTCCTGGTCGACCCCCTTTATGGTCATGATGCTGTCGTTGACAAGGTCCACCGCCCTGGTGTAGTCCTTCTTGTTCATCTCCTTCTTGGCGGTGATGAGCATCGGACGGGCGGTGGCGATGTTCCCACCGATGGTGCGCACCGACAGCAGCACGTTGCGCACCTCGATGATGTAGTTGTTTATGAAGTTCTGAGTGGAGGTACGGGCGGTGGAGAGGGCCTTGGCGATGTTGAGGCGGGCCTTCTTGAAGTCCCCCCGCTCCAGGTTGGCCCTCGCCTGGTCGATCAGTTCCTGGACCCGGGCCTCGTTCGTGCCCAGCTCCGTGAGGACGGCGATCTCGTCCGTCGCCTCGGACAGGGAGATCTCGATCTCCCCCCTCTCCTCCTTGACCCTGGTGATCCTGTCCTCGATCGACAGGGCTATGTCGTAGGCGTCCTTGAACTTGTAACTGTCAACGGCCATGACGGCCTGGCCGTGGAGGGTCCGAATCTCTTGGAGGTTGAGCCCCTCGCGCTTGGCCTTTCTCATGCGTTCGTTGGCGGCGTTGAGCACGTCCTGGAGCCGCTCCCTCATGGCCCTTATGGTGGCAAGGTAGGCATCCCTCAGCAACTTGCGCGCCTGGCCGATATGCCCCTCATCCAGGGCCTTGCGTGACTTGGATGCCAGGTTCTCGGGGTGGGTGACGAGGCCCCTGATCTCCTCCAGGACCCCGAGGCCCTCCTCCAGATGTTCCAGGCCCTTGCGCACGATGTCGGCGACGTACTCCTTGTCCTCCTCGCCGATCAGGTCCTCGATGGCCATCGCACCCTCGTCCGCCTCCGTGGGAAGACCCTTGCGGGCCCTGTCGAGGCTGGCCTGGATCTGCAGGGTGTTCTCCACCGCGGCCTCGTAGTCCTCCTCCTCGACCGCGGTCTTGGCCTTCTCCCGGTACTCTTGGGACCTGGACACGTCCCGGCCCTCCTTCTCCGCATCCGCGATCAGCATCTCGGAGATCGAAACGACCTCTGTGAGCTGGTTCTGGGCCATCTCGATCGCCCGCTTGGCCGCGGACTCGGCCGTCTCGAGTGCGGGCAGGAACTGTCCCTTCTTGAGCTGCTTTCGGGCGTCGCCCACCTGATCGCTCAGGTCTGCCTCGATGACACCCAGGCGCTCCACGGCGTTGACTCTGGACTGGGCCTGGGTTATCCGCTCCTCGACCTTGGGCAGGGCGCTCTTCTTTAGGGTCGCCCGCGCCCTGTCGACGTGATCCTTGGCAGCCTTGATTTCCTTCCTGTCAGCCGACGACCGGGCCTTCTCCAGGTGTTCTGGGGCCTTGCCCACGTCTATCTCGTGGGCGACAAGCTGACCGATGTCCTCGGATATCTCGTCGATATCCTTGCGCACGCTCTTCTCCAGCTTCTTCTTGTCCTTGGCCATCTTCTCCAGCTTGCTTGCGTAGGCCAGAGCTGACGATTGGGTAGCTGCCTTGGACCCCTTGGCACCCTTGCGTCCCTTGGCGCCCTTGGTGCCCTTGGTGCCCTTGGCGCCCTTGGCGCCCTTGGTCTTCGAGGTCCTGCTGCGGGTGGAGGTGCTCTTTTGCTTGGCCATCTAGCCACCCCTCCCCGAGGCCTCACTGGCGCTCTCTGACCCGATGGACCCAGCCACGTCGTGGTTGGGGCAATGGGGATTGATATCCACCTTCAGCACGTCGCTGACGTTCCTGTTTCCGTCGTAGTAGAACAGATTGGACAGGACCAGGTCCCTCCGACCGTTGATGATCTTCATGGCCTCCCGGGCCTGGACCGCTGCCACCAGGGCAGTGGTCGTCACCTCCGCGGCCAGCTTGGGCTCGACGAAGGTCATATCCTCTCCGGTGCAGCTGTACCTCTGCTCGATGATCTTGTAGTGGGTGGCGTTGAGGGTGCACTCGATGCAGCTGGTCCCTGGTGGCACGACGACATGGACCTTGCCCATGAGGCCCATGGTGCCCCCGTCCACGTAGGGGATCCGCATCCAGTAGGTGTTGGCGTTGACGTGGACCCGGGTGGCGAGGTTGTCGAGGCATCCCAGGACCACGTCCTTGCCCTCGACTATGCCCTCGCCCAGGTCCTCGACCCGCTCGGCGGC
>JAUVRF010000614.1 GCA_030597775.1 Methanobacteriota archaeon
AGCATCCCGGACTACGACGAGCTGATCAAACGGACGTCCCGGGACGACGAGTGGTTCTGGGACGTGGTCACAAAGCACCTGGGCATAGAGTGGTTCGAGCCATACCACACGGTCAAGGACACCTCCCGGGGCATTCCCTGGACCCAGTGGTACGTGGGCGGCAAGCTGAACATAGTCCACAACATCCTGGACCGCCACGCGATGGGAGAGGACTCCGGGAACCTCGCGGTCGTCTGGGAGGGGGAGGACGGGGACACGCGGATGCTCACGTACCTGGAACTCTACGAGCAGGTCTCGCGATGCGCCAGCGGGCTACGGCAGCTGGGTATCGGCAAGGGCGATACGATCGCTCTATACATGCCCATGGTCCCCGAGACCGTCGTTCAGTTGCTGGCATGCCTGAAGATCGGGGCGATATGCATCCCCATCTTCTCCGGTTACGCGCCACCCGCCGTAGCCCAGCGGTTGCAGGACGCAGGGGCCAAGTTGCTCTTCACCGCAGACGGCTCGTCGAGGAGGGGCAAGCCCATCTCCATCAAGCCCAACGCCGACAAGGCGGTGGCCGACTCACCCTCGGTGAGGTACACCGTGGTGGTCAAGCGAGCCGGGAACGAGGTCCCGTGGAACACCGAGAAGGACGTCTGGTGGGACGACCTCCTCAAGATGGGCGGCAAGGCTCCCACGGAGATCATGGACTCGGAGGACCCGGCCCTCATCATCTACACCTCGGGCACCACTGGCATGCCCAAGGGCACGGTGCACACCCATGCTGGCACCCTCGTCCAGGTGGCCAAGGAGGTGGGTTACTTCTTCGACGTGAAGAAGACCGACCTGTTCTTCTGGCTGTCGGACATCGGATGGATGATGGGGCCCTGGATGATCATCGGCTCCCTCCATCACGGCTGTCCCATATTCATCTACGAGGGCGCGCTGAACTACCCGGGTAAGGACCGCCTCTGGAAGATGATCGACCGTCATGGGGTGACCATCTTCGGGATATCCCCCACCGCCATCCGCATGCTGATGGGCTTTGGCAAGGAGGAGGTGGAGAAGCACGACCTGTCGTCATTGCGCATCCTGGGTTCCACGGGCGAGGCGTGGGACACGGACTCCTGGATGTGGTTCTGCGAGAACGTGGGAGGGAGCCGCTGCCCGATCATCAACATCTCCGGGGGAACGGACATCATCGGTTGCTTCCTGGCTCCCCTGCCGATCAACGTGCTCAAGCCAACCACCCTTCGGGGCCCCGGCCTTGGCATGTCCATGGATGTCTGGGACGATGAGGGGAACTCCCTGATGGGCACGGGCGAGGTGGGCTACCTGGTGGCCACGAAGCCAACGCCCTCGATGACCCGAGGCCTCTGGGGCGATCCCGAGCGGTACATCGAGGCATACTGGAGCACATGGGAGGATGTCTGGGACCACGGCGACTGGGCCCACGTGGACGATGACGGGTTCTGGTACCTGCGGGGCCGGGCCGACGACACCATCAAGGTCGCTGGCCGTCGCATAGGGCCTGCCGAGATCGAGTCTGCCCTCATCGACCACGAGGCAGTTCGAGAAGCGGCGGCGATCGGGGTACCCCACAAGA
>JAUVRF010000067.1 GCA_030597775.1 Methanobacteriota archaeon
ACCATGGCCAGCCCCGTGTAGCAATCCTGGAACGTGGTGTACAACACCGAGGTGTCGTTGGCCTCATTGTAGATCCCGGCCCGGAAGATGCCCAGGGCCGACTCGTATCCCGCGCCCTGGACGGTGCTGTCCCACATGGACAGGTGGGCTCCCGACTCCACGATCGCGTACCACGGCTCGCCCGCGGTGCCGTTGGTCAGCTCCGAGCCCAGGGCCGTGTCCAGGGTCCCATTGAAGTGCACATAGATGCCGAACTCGCCGGGGAAGGTGCCGTTCATGACCAGGGTCGTGTTCACCAATTCCAGGACGCCGTTGGCCTCGATGGTGACGTTACCATCCATCACGATGGTCTGGTTGGTGTACGTCAGGATGTCCCCGGGGTCCACCACCCATTTGTCCGAGAAGGTGGTCGTCCCCCCGTCGACGAGCGGTGGGTCCGGGTCGGCGGATGCCGAGATCGCCACAAGGGTCGCGATGAGGGCGAGACCTGATATAACGAGGAAACGTCGGCAGAAGGACCAGCCACTCATCCAGATCACGGAATTTATAATGGTCACTGCTTAAAACGTTATCGACCCAGATGAGGGTGGTGGTAATGGAAAGTGTTATAATCAATCGCTGAGAATATGCACGATCGAGGGGTTCTAATGGAGACGGTCCTTGGAATTAACATCGGTACGACCTCCACCGCGGGGTGCCTTGTGAACGTTCGGTCCGGGAACGTCGTGTCCCAATGTTCCGTGGACTATTCGCCGGGCTTCCAGAACATGGATGGGGTCAAGAACGGAGCGGAACAGAGGTCCCAGGTCTGGACCGATGCTGCCATAAGATCGGCCAACGAGATGGTGCTCGCAGGGAACAACCTCGATGCCGAGGTGCGGGCCGTTGCGATATCGAGCATGATCGGTGGGCTCAACATTCCCGTGGACCGGGACTTCGAACCTCTGCGCGCCGTGCCGATATGGCTCGATCGGCGGGCCCACCGGGAGGCCAAAGCGGCCTCTGACACCCTTGACAGCGAGCACCTGGGCAGGGTCACTGGCAATGTGGACATCTCCCCCTCCCTGGGCTTCACCAAGCTCTTGTGGTACATGGCCAATGACACCGAGCGTTTCCGCCGGACCCGCGCCCTGCTGACCCCAAACGGCATGATAGTCAAGATGCTGACGGGCGGGCACGTCACGGGCATCGCGTCCCTCGGTGCCTTCGGGGGTGTGCTGGACCGGTCAGGGATGCGGGTCGCCGACCAACTGCTGTTCCAGATCGCCCAGGTCGGCTCGCAGCTGGCCGGAGAGCGACTGGAGCTCTCACCGGACCTCTTCGGGACCATCGTCGGATCGGACAAGGTCGTGGGCCCCGTCACCGCCGCCGGTGCGGGTCTTTCCGGGCTCCCGGAGGGGATACCTGTGGTGGCATCTGGCCTGGATGCCTCCGTCGCCCTTCTGGCATCCGGGGGACGCGAGCCAGGGGACAATATCCTGATGATGGGCACGTCATGGTCCCTGGGTGTCCTCAGCAACTGGGCCCCGAACATGCCGGTGCCGGGAATGCTCCACACCCCTCACGTCGTCGGAGGCGATGCGATGACCTTCTCCATGACGGGAGGCCCCTACACGGGCGGAACCGCCGGTTTCTGGATGCCTGAGATGGTGGTGAGGTCCTCCTTCGCCAAGCTCGAGCGGGAGGCCAAGATGGTCCCGCCAGGTGCTGGAGGGAGCACCTTCCTACCGTACCTGATGGGGGATCGGACACCGCTGGGACAGCACAACGTCACGGGCGCGTTCCTGGGCCTTCGCGCGGACCACAACCGGGCCCATATGTTCACTGCGGTCCTGGAGGGAGGTGTCATGCTCCACGAGGAGTGCATGGAGGACGCCGCGCGCATGGGGATCGAGCTCAAGACCACCCGCGTGGTGGACAGCGCCTACAGGTCGGCCCTCTGGCGGTCCATCATCGCCGACGTCACGGGTCGTCCCATAATGTACCACCCAGATTTCCCCGGCATCTCCTACGGCGACGCGATGTTGGCCGCCCTCGGTTCGGGCATGGTGTCCGATGACAGGATCTTCAAGTGGGTACCCCCGGCGAGGACGATAGAACCAACGGAGGACGATAACCGGAAAGCGGCCTACGGAAGGGCGAGGGAGCGGTACCGGAGATACAGGGACATCCTGTGCGACCAGTGAGTCCCCGGGTCCCCGTTCCCGGGGAAGGGCATTCGGTCAATATCACCGGTACACAATAACCAACCTTTTTTAAAGGGATGCGTCCCTAACAGCTCCGCCCAGAGACTGGGCGATACCGGGGGAGTATGATATGTATGGGACGTCAAGCGAGAGCGGTGAGGAATCGGATGTGCCTCCAACCTGCCCGGCCTGTCAGGGGAAGACCTACTACGTCGACCCAGAACAGACCGTGATCACCTGTTACGATTGTGGTCGTTACTTCAGGCGCAAGAAGCCTGGGTCGGGGGACACGCCCTCCGTTCCGGCCCCGCCACCCGTGGTCCCGGAACCGCCTGTGCCCGAACCCGCAGCTGTCGTTGCGCCCCCGACACCGGAGCCACCGGCCTACGCCCCACCTCCACCGCCCGTCATCGAACCAGCGGCGGCGCCTTCCCAGGTGCCCGAACCGGAACCACCCGTCCCGGTCCCCGAACCGCCGATGATGGCCCCGGAGGAGGTCGAGGAGGAGGGTGACTTCGACCTGATGCTCGGTGACGCTGCCGAGGTCCCGGAACCGGACCACCCGTCCCATGCTTCCATCGAGGTGGGAGAGACGGTCCATTGCTCCGTGTGCGGATTCCCCATGCAACAGGACTGGAAGGTCTGCCCCAACTGTGTGTCGCGGTACGAGACATCGTGCACCAACTGCGGCAAGACCATGTCCGCATGGTGGCTGATCTGCCCCTGGTGCGAGACCCCGAAGCACTCAGACCACATACACATCGGCCAGAGCTGAAACCGAAACCAGGAGATCCAATCATGTACAGACGCTCCCTTGTTAGGGGACGCCGGACCCGACCCGCCCATCGCGCTCGCCGGGCCCCGGTGCTCCTCATCCTGATCGCATTGGCAATGGTCTGCTCCCTGGCAGCACCCTCGGTGCCACCAGCGAACGTGCCTTTCCCGACCACCGATGGAGGGGTCCCATGGTCGCCCGACGATGTGGGGCCCGCATCCCCCGGACCCGACCTGAACGCTTCATCCGACGACATCTCCCCATCGGACAGCGCTCCAGGGCAGGGCCAGTTGATCACCGTGGACCTGACGGTCCGGAACACGGGCGACGAGCACGCGTACAATGTCACCGTCGACCTGTACGACGGCGACGATGCCACTGGCATCCTCATCGCGTCCTTCCACATCGACAACGCCTCATCGGGGAGCAGTACGGCCCTCAATACGGTCTGGACGGCCGTTCTCGGATCCCATGATCTCACCATGTACCTGGACGTGGATGACAACGTCACCGAGGATTCGGAGGTCAACAACGAGGCCTCGAGCATGGTGGCCGTATCTGGAGTACCGGATGTGGGCCTCGTGAAGGGGGCGTTCCTCATATCCACCAACCAGGTGGGGTCCGTGACCCTCACGGCAGATGGCATCAACACCGGGAACGCGACGGCCTCCGGCTACCGGGTGGGGTTCTACGAGGGCGACCCGGATTCCGGTGGGAGCCTTATCGGTAACATGGACCTGTCCGACATCCCGGCCGGTGACAGGGCGACCGCGACCACCACCTTCACGGCCCTTGAGGCGGAGTACCACCTCTACGCCCGTCTGGAGAAGACCGATCCCCTGGACCCCGCGGGCAACCACAAGGTGGACCGCAAGGTCTGGTTCAACGGCGCGATCGTATCGAGGGCTGGGCCCGACCAGGTGGTGATGGCGGGACAGAACGTAACGTTCAACGGCTCAGGTTCCTGGTCGGTGGACGGTTCGATAACCAACTACACCTGGAACTTCGGTGACAGCACCACGGGATACGGTGCCACCGTCACCCACAACTACACCAATCCAGGCACCAGCGCCAGGATATTGAATGTCAGGCTCACCGTGCGGGATGGCTCTGGACGGTCGACCAGCGATACCGCCAAGGTCTACGTGAACCCCACTGGCACCACGGGCCCGACCGCCGACGCCGGTACAGCGCCCTCGGGTGACACCCTCGAGGACCTGCGGTTCGACGGGTCCGGTTCCACCGGCAACATCTCGTCGTACAGGTGGGACTTCGGGGACGGTACCTCGTCCACCGGCTCCTCGGTCAACCATTCGTACTGGGAGGACGGGTCGTATACCGTCTCCCTCGTCGTGCTGGACAGCAATGCCTTGGCCGACGGGGACACCATCATCGTGGATGTGACCAACCAGGCTCCCGTGGTCGAACCCATCGGGGACATCTACACAGAGGTCGGAGTGGCCCATGACCTCCTGGTGTTGGCCATTGACGAGGATGGTTACATCGCCAGTTACCTCTGGGACTTCGATGACGGCTCCACCTCCGCATCCAGGGATCCCAGCCATACCTGGTACTCGGACGGGTCCCACTTGGCGAGCGTCAACGTGACCGACAATGATGGTGACTTCACCCTGACGACGTTCTATGTCAACGTCACCGACATCGCCCCCGTTGCCAACTTCACCCTCACCGGGAGCGCTCTCGAGTCCGAGAACAACAACGTGAGGGCAGACGCATCAACCACCGTTGAGCCCGGCAATGACATCTCCCTGTACGAGTGGGACTGGGATTCCGACGGGACCTACGACAATACCACTGGTCCCGTCTCTTTCACGTCCTACGACCGGCCGGGCTTCTACAACGTCACCCTCAGGGTGACCGATGGCGAGGGCTCGACCAACAAGACCATCAGGGAGATAGAGATAATCGATGTGGCCCCGACAGCCCGGGCCGTCAGGAACGTCAACTCCATCGACGAGGGCGAGAACATCACCTTCAACGCCTCCGAGTCATCTGAACCAGGTGGACACATCGTCCAGTACATGTGGGACTTCGACGGCGACTTCGTCTTCGAATACAACACCACCGAGGCGGAGGTGACCAAGACCTTCACCGACGTGGGAACGTTCTCTCCAAGGCTCCAGGTGAGGGACGAGGACGGCTCCCTGAGCAACGTCTACGGCGGGTGGTGGATACGTTACACGGTGGCCAACCTACCCCCCCGGGTGAACGACTCCTACACCTCGGGACTGGAGGGCGAGTTGATAACCATCCACGTTGACGCCTACGAGCCCGGGAACAACCTGGTGGACTTCTACTGGGACTTCGACCTGGACGGGATCGTGGATGCGCACACGGACGTCCCGTACGCGAACCACACGTGGTGGAGCGCGGGGAACTTCGAGGTCTGGGTGAACGTCACGGACACCGAGAACATGAACCCCTCGCCATCATGGGGTGCCGGCCTCCTGGACGTCAACGTCACGGATGTGGCACCCAGGCCCTACGTCGGTGATGGACAGGCCGCGGAAGGCGAACCCACTCGTGTCACCGTCGAGCTCAAAGGCACCGAGGAGAACATCTCCACCTACTACTTCGACCTGGACGGGGACGGGGAGTTCGAGGTGGTGAGCAAGGTCTCCGACCCATACCTTGTGTTCACCTCCAGGGGTGATAACGGCAACGTAAATTGCACCGTCCGCGTGGTGGACACCGACGGGACAGTGGGCGACGCCAAGTTCTACGTGTTCGTCTTTGATGTGGCGCCCGTCGTTACAGGTCCCGAGTTCATCCTCACGATAGAGGGGAACACAATGCGGGTCGAGGTGGAGGCCTTCGAGCCCGGCATGGACATCGTGAGTTACGAGTTCGACTGGACCGGGGACAGCGCTCCCGACAACACGTCCACAGAGCCATGGGCCGAGCACATCTACAAGATCCCAGGGGCCAAGCGACTGGTGGTCACGGCCGTGGACGAGGACGGGTCCACCGGCAGCGTCGAGATCCAGGTTCTGGTGGCGAACAGGCCCCCGACGGCAGAGATCAGCACGCCTCCCCAGGGCCTCGAGGGCGAACCCGTCACCCTGTCGGCCGAGAAATCGACGGAACCGGGGGGACACATCGTACTTTACGAGTGGGACTATGATGGCGACGGTCTGTTCGACTTCTCGACCCGGGAGGTCGTCCATGACCACGTATGGGACGCCCCTGGCAACTACAGCCTGCTCCTCCGGGTTACCGACTCTGACGGGACCTTTGACGAGGACCGGGCCCCCGTCAACATCGGGGACGTGGACCCCGTGGCAGGCCTGGAGGTCACCATCAATCCAGAGGACAGGCCCAGCGTGCTCGATGGCTCCAGCTCCTTCGATCCCGGTGGGATAAGCAGGTACGTCTGGAACATAACGTCCATTGACCAGAGGTTCGACCTGGAGACCACCGACCCCGTGATATACTTCACCTTCGACCGGAGGGTGGACTACCAGATCTCGCTGGCGGTCTACGACGATCCCGGCGAGGGCGGCATGGCCAAGATCACCCAGACCATCATGGCGGACGACATAAAGAGCATACAGCCGGAGGTCACCTGGGACGTTCCCTCATCGGTCCTCGAGGGCGCTCCCGTGGTGTTCCGAGCATGGGCCGAGGACCCCTTCCCCGATGATCCCGGCCTCGTGGAGGGAAGGATCATCACGTACACCTGGCAGTTCGGTGACGGCACATGGGCGAACGGCGCCGAGGTGACCCACGTCTACCAGAGGGCCTCCGCCACCCCGTTCACGGTCATGCTGACCGTCGTCGACGAGGACGACGACCAGACGGGGCCGCTCACCCAGAACATAACCGTCATCAATCAACCGCCCATCATCAGTCCACCGGACCCCATCATCGTCAAGAGTGGCTCTCGCGGTGAGACCACGATCTCGGCGGAGGACGTGACCTCGGTCGATGAAGGCCTGACATACACTCTGGCGACCAACTCGCCCGACTGGGCGTCCATGGAAGGGAACAAACTGGTGGTGAAGCCCGGGGGCGATGTCGACCCGGCCACCTACATCATCACCGTGCGGGTGATCGACGTCCTGGACGCCGAGAGCCAGACACAGGTGCCCGTCGTGATCACCTCCGACGGAACGGACAGCGGTATAAGCTGGGTCCAGTTCTTTGCGATCCTGATACCACTCCTGATCATCGTGCTGGTCGTGGCGGTGATGATCTCCCGCAGGATGGGCCCATCCTCCAAGGGCCCATCGAAGGATGACGCCGCGGGCGGCAGCGAGTACGATAACCTCTACGGAGAGCCCACGCGCAAGGTGAGGGCCGTATCCAAGGTGGACACCGAGAGGGTGAATGTGGATATCGAGCCCACGGATGAGGGTGAACCCTACTACCCACCGCCCGTTGAGGGCCCGACCGATGTGCCTGAGCCACCAGCCTACGTGACGGAACCGGTTGAGGAGGGCCCGACCCCGATGCCATCATGGATGTCCCCCTCGGAGCCGGAGGTGGCACAGGAGGGCCAGGTGCCCGAGCGGGAGGTCGAGGCACCACCAGCGGCACCGCCCGAGTGGGACCGGCCAGATGAACCCACCTCGGATGCTCCCTACAAGTTTAGGGGAGCAAAACCAGAGGAGGGCGCCAAGTACCGCGGGGCAGGCCCCCCGAAGTGAAGCAGGGCTCCTGTCCTATCGAGTCGTGGATGGTCCCCGTAGGGTCCCATCATCAGGGAGTCTCGAGCCATCCAGAATGGTCGGCCTCGTCGGTCCCACCTCCATAGGATGGGACGTAGTCCCCTTGGACCTCTTCATTCTGGCCAACGGTACGTTCCGGAATTGGCTCGCGGGCGGCCTCGGGGTCGTGGGTGTGGACGAGGTCATCGAGGAACCCCGACCCGAACCCACCCCTTCGCCGGCGGCGCGACTCGGAGGCCACTGCCACGATGACAGCGATCACGACAAGGAGCAGGAGCATCGTCAGCGAGCCGCCGCTCCCGACCCTTGCCCCGGATTCCTCCAGACCGAAGGTGGTGATGGCGGACCCCGTGTCCCCGGCCCCGTCCGTGACCTCCACCTCGATGGAATGGTCGCCGAAGTCGTCAAGGGTCACAATGGACGACAGGCCGGGAT